>CAKUNB010000011.1 GCA_934668285.1 uncultured Oscillospiraceae bacterium
GGACAACAACCACCAGCGCCGCCGCAACGGCCAGCGGGTAGCTGTGGAAGCTGGTGGAGTCCAGCAGCTTGCCCACGACCAGCGCGGAGACCGTCAGCTCCATGCCGCAGGCGAAGTCGATCTCGCCGGAGCAGAGGATGATGGTCAGGCCGATGCCGGTAATGCCCATGGTACAGGCGGAGCTAACAATATTCAGCAGGTTCTGCACCGCGAAGAAGCGCGGCTGAATCGCGCCGAGCAGCAGGCCCAGCAGCACGCTGAAAATGGCGAGGCCGTATTTTGAAAAGAACGAGCTTGCACCCGTGCCGGAGCGCTTTTCTCTTGCTAACTTACTCATATTACGACCTTCTTTCTTAGCTGAACTTGACGGCGGGGAGGCCTTCTTTTCTGGTCAGCGCAATGAAGCCGACGGCGAACAGCAGGATCGCGCCCTGAATGATATCTCTGGTATAGTTCGGCGCGCCGATGCTGAGCATGCCGTTCTGGATGATAATCATCAGGATCGCCGCAATCACCGTGCCCTGCACATTGTAGCGGCCCGGGCGCAGGAAGGTTGCGCTGAGCATGGCGGCGGCAATCGCGTTCATCATAATGTCGCTGCCCATCGTGGGGCTGACCGCGGCGATCTGGCCGCACTCGATGATGCCGCCCATGCCGGCAAACGCGGAGCTGATCAGGAATGCAATGATCTTAATTCTATTATTGTTGATGCCGACCTGACGGCAGGCCGTGCTATTCGCGCCGACGGCGAAAATATGGCGGCCAAGCATCGTTTTATCCACAAGAATCCATGCGGCGATGCTCAGGACGGCAAAGGCGATGACCGAGACGGGCACCGGCCCGACATAGGCGCGGCCGAGGAACATGAAGTCGTCGCCCCAGTTGTTGGAGAACATGTACTTGTTGTCCGTCAGGTACTTGATCGTGCCGTCGGCAATGGTCGAAAGGCCAAGCGTGGCAATGAACGAGGGGACGCCGAACTTGATCGTCAAACCGATGCCGAGGTAGCCCAGCAGCATGGAAGCGCCAAGACCGATCAGCAGCGCAGGGATGTACGGGAAGCCCTTGATGGACATCAGAGCACCGACTACCGCCGCCGACAGTGTTGCCTGCGAGCCGACGGCGAAGTTCATTTCGCCGCAGGACATGCCGATCAGTGCCGCGAAAGCAAGCATTGCGGTAATGCAGGCCGAGGCGAGGATGTTCATGAAGTTGGCGAAGGTCAGAAACTTCGGTGCAAGGAGGTAAAATATAAAGAAAATCAGTACGGTTGCAATCAGCAGGAAGAAGCGCGGAATTTCAGAAAGCGCGCTCTTTTTCATTCTGCGATCGATGCGCTCAGTGGACATTGACCGCACCTCCTCTCATGGCCGCGGCGATGATTTCTTCCTTGGTGCATTCGCCGCGCTTGAATTCCTTTACAATGTCGCCGTCGAAGAAGACGTACAGGCGGTCGCAGGTGTTGAGCAGCTCCTCCAGCTCAGAGGAAATGAACAGCACGGCCTTCTTGTCCTTCTCGACGAGGTCTCTCAGCTTGAGATAGATATCATGCTTTGCGCCGAGGTCCATACCGGCGGTCGGCTCGTCAACGATCAGCAGCTTCAGGTTCTGCACCTCGACGGAGCGGCCGATGATGATCTTCTGCATGTTGCCGCCGGAGAGCTGCTGCATCGACTGGCCGACGTTGGAGTACTTGACCTTGTTTTTGGTCAGAACCTTCTGCGTGAACTCGGCAACCTTGTCGAACATGACCTTGCCGGTTCCCTTCTTGCTCAGCACGTCCCAGAAAAGGCTGCAGATGTTATCCGACAGATTCAGGCCGCCGAAAATGCCGCGCGAACGAATCTCGGGCGTCAGCACCATGCCCTTGTGGATCATGGTGTAGGGGTCGCTGCTTGTGATCGTCTTGCCGTCAAAGGTATAGCTGATGGGCGCGTCAGTCTTGCGTATACCGAACAGAACCTCTGCGGTTTCCGTCCGTCCAGAGCCGACCAGACCGTAGAAGCCGACCATTTCGCCGGAATAGATGTTGAAATTGACGCTGCGCTCCTTGCCGTCAAAGCTGAGCTTGTCTACCTCAATCACCTTCTCCGAATCGGCGGTGCGGGATTCCACGATGTTGATCGGGTCAATTTTTCCTTTTTTAATCATTGCGGCAATGCAGTCGTCCATCGGAAGCTCGGACGCCTTTGCCGTCAGAACGCTGTGGCCTTCGGTGAATACCGTAATGTAATCGCAAATCTGATAAACTTCTTCCAGCTTATGGGAAATGAAGGCAATCGAAATGCCGAGATTGTCTCTTAACTGACAAATAAATTTCAGGAACGAATCGACCTCGCTCTCGCCGAGGGAGGCGGTCGGTTCGTCAAGAATCAGCAGCTGCGGATTCATATAAAATGCGCGCATGATCTCAATGAGCTGCTGCTCACCCGCGCCCAGCTTTTCCACCGGAACGTCCAGCGGGACGTCGATGCCCAGCTTCTCGCGGATGCTCTCTGCGCGCTGCTTGATCGTCCTTGTATCGACGACGCCCTTCTTCTTCGGCTCATGACCGAGGCAGATATTCTCCGCGCCCGTCATATAGCCGACAAGATTTCTCTCCTGATAGACCATGTTGATGCCGGCCTTCATCGATTCGGAGACCTTCTTGAATTTGACTTCCTTGCCGTTAAAGAAGATCTGGCCCTCGTCCGGTTTATAAACGCCGGTCAGCATTTTGCAAAGCGTCGACTTACCGGCGCCGTTTTCACCGACGAACGCATGGATCGAGTTGCGCTTGATCTCCATCGTTACGTCGTTGGAAGCGATGACGCCGGGAAAGCGCTTAAAGAGGTGCTTTACCTCCAGCACGTTTTCATTCACAGCAAAAACCTACCTTTCCTGTTTGCGCTGACGGCAGCTTTGGCCGTCAGTTCAGATTGGAGACGACCGCCATGTGAAACACGGTCGTCTCCAATCCGTTTTTATCTTTCTTTTAGGGGATGATAGGCTTATTCGGCGCCATCGGTGATCGTCATTGCGCCGCCCGCATCCGTCCAGTTATACCATGCATCGGGATCCGTGGGGTCGCCGCCATAGTAATCGAACACAGCGTGGATGCTTTCGCCGACTGCAGGAACGTTCTCACGGGTAACAACGCGGCCGTTTGCGTAGATGCACTCGCCAACGACGCGGATGAGGCAGCCCTCATCGCCGGGGTTCAGGCCGTCCTGCTGGATCTGGCCGATGAGCTCCATGATGTTGTGGGTATAGGCCTCGAAGGGCTGTGCGTAGTTGTAGCGGAAGGGGGTGTTGTCGCGGATGTAGGCCCACGCGCGGGAGCCGCCGTCAAGGCCGGCCGTCCAGCACTTTTCGCCGGTGGGATCGCCGTTCTGGGCAATCGCTTCCGCAGCAGCAAGAGCGATGAAGTCGCAGCTGCCGACGATGCCAGTCATCTGATCGCCGTACTTTTGCAGCCATGCCTGCGTGTAGTCCCAGGTAACCTGCGCGGGGTCGCCGGTCGGGGTGATGTCCTCGTAGGCCAGCCAATTCATTTCGGGGTAAACCTCAGCGATGGCCATAATCGGCTCCACACGTTCGTTGTGAGACTGCACGGCGCTCGAGCCGAGGACGCAGATCTGATCCTTCCAGTAGTGCTCTTCGCCGATGGTGTACAGCAGCTCCATTGCCGCAACGCCGTTGGGCATGGAGGAGTTGGCAATGATGCCCTCGACAACCTGGTTGTCGTTGCAGTAGACGCCGATGCCCTTCTCGCGGGCCTGGGCAATCAGGTCGACCTTGGAGGCCATGGATTCCATACTGAAGAGGATGATCGCGTCAACGTCCTGATTGATGAGGTTCAGGATGCCGTCGCGGCATTCCTGATCGTTTTCATAGTAGGCGTCGACCAGATTCCAGCCGCGGTGACCGGCCTCGATCTTGTACTGCTGGATGGTGCGGGACTGGGATTCGGATTCGGAACGGGTGTGAACATAGCCTACCGTCAGGCCTTCCTTCACAACGCGGGGGCGGGGAAATGCGTCAAATGCTTCGAGGGTTCCGGTGTTGGTCTGATTGTCATTTGCCGATTCGCTGTTCTGCTGGGTTTCGCCGTTGGTCGGGGTCTCGGGTGCCGCCGAGGGGTCCTCGTTCGTCTTGCCGCCGCATCCCACCAGGGCAAGCAGCATGACGACTGCCAAGAGAAGCGCAATTACCTTTTTCATTTCTTCGTCTCCTTTTTATATTTTGATAACAGAAATCAGAGGGCCAATTCCTGTGTACCAAACACGTCAATATGCTTCGAAATCTCAGCCTTGGCATCGATCAGAGCATCGGTGACCAGTGCGTCGAGGGCAATGTTCTTGCCGGCGCGGTCATTGACATACGCACGGGCGCGGGCACCGCCGGCGAGGCTGACCTCGGTGCAGAAGTTGATCTTATTGATGCCGCAGGCGACTGCCTTGCGGAACATTTCGTCGCTGAGGCCGGAGCCGCCGTGAAGCACCAGCGGGACCTTAACGGCTGCGCGGATTTTTTCGATGCGGTCGTAGTCGAGCTTCGGCTCGCCCTTGTAAACGCCATGGACAGTGCCGACGGCGATTGCCAGCGCGTCAACTTCAGTCTCCTCGGCAAAGCGCACCGCGTCCTCGACGTTGGTGAACTTGCTGTCGTCAACGATGTTGCCCTCGAGCATGTTGCCCTCGTGGCCGGACACGTGGCCGATCTCTGCCTCGACGGAAACGCCGCAGGCGTGCGCCGCACGGACAACCTCACGGGTCTTTGCAATGTTCTCCTCGAACGGGAGGGACGAGCCGTCGAACATCACGGAGGAGCAGCCATAGCGGATGGCCGTCATCGCGGACTCGAAGCTGGGGCCGTGGTCCAGATGCAGCGCCACGGGAACGCTCACACCTTCGCAGCGGGCGACAAAATACTTCATGATGCGCTCGAAGTGGGGTCTGTCAAACAGGAAGGGCGGGACCATCATGACGACGGGCTTGCCTGCCTCTTCGGCTGCGTCGAGAATGATCTCCGCATAGAGGTGATCCGTTGCGCCGAACGCGCCGACGGCGTACTTCTTCTCGACCGACTCACGGAGCAATTCCTTCATTGTAACGAGTGCCATATTTTTTCATACCTTTCCAAGCTGTTTTTCCGGCGGCGGCAGCGCTGTCTACTGCGTTCGGCCGTGCGTAGAATTTAAGTTAATTTGATTAACTGCTTTGAGTATACTCGCAATTCCTTGGAATTGTCAATGCGCGGAGTCTCCAAAAATGCGTGCGAAAATTTGTTTAATTTGACGAACTTATCTTTTACGTCCAATCTGGGTCGTCGAATTTTGTCTTGTGTTTTTGCATTATGGCATGTCGGACGCCTTTTTAGCTCGTCTTTTTCGGTCCTCACCCACTCTTTCAGTTTGAGAAATTCTTCGATTTTTGAAAAAGAAAAGAAATAGTGCACAAATTGCCCCGCAAATTTCATTGACAAATTCGTGATAGCGTCGTATAATTGAGTTAATTAAATTAACAGCATGTGTTGGTGCGAATTGACCACCGGCACAATGATGTGATTTACTGAATACTAAGGAGGCTTCCCTATGAAGATTGTTCGCTATCTGCGCGACGGCGGCGCGGCGTACGGCATGCTCGCCGACGGCACCATTTACGGGCTGGCAGTTTCTCCGTTCGATCCCGCATTTGACGCAGCCGCTCCCGCTCTGGACGGCACGCAGGCTCCCCTCTCCGAGACGGAGCTGCTGACCCCCTGCGTTCCAACCAAGTATCTGGGCGTGGGTCTGAACTCCACCGGCGCGGCCAAGGCCGTCGGGCGCCCCATCCCCACCTACCCAATCACCTTCCTCAAGCCGACCGGCGCGGTCATTGCCTCGGGCAAGCCGATTCAGATTCCCGTTTTTGACAACTGCAAATATCTCTACGAGGGCGAGCTGGCCGTCGTGATCAAAAAGGAGGGCAAGCGCATTCCGAAGGAAAAGGCAATGGACTACGTGCTCGGCTGCACCTGCTCCAATGACGTGACCGATTTTACGCAAGTCGACCGCGACGCGCTGCGCTTTAAGTGCGCCGACACCTTCGGCCCGATCGGCCCGTGCATCGACACGGAAGTCGACCCCTCCAACGCCCGCATCCGCAGCTGGGTCAACGGCCAGCAACGGCAGGACGGCAACACCTCCGAGATGATTTTTGACGTCCCCTACATGATCTCCTTCTTCTCGGAATTCATGACGCTCTATCCAGGCGACGTGATTTCGATGGGAACGCCCGCCGGTGCGGGACAGATCAACCCCGGCGACAAGATCACCATCGAGGTCGAGGGCATCGGCGTGCTGGAAAACACGGTGGAGGCAATTTAATCGTTCCCTCCATTTGTCATTGCTCGGAGCGAAGCGACGCGGCAATCTCTTGCAGACTGTCCGAATTTGCCGAAAGCCCCCGTAACTTTTGAATCCCTCTGCGAGATTGCCACGGCTTGCGGCCTCGCAATGACATGCTTTGACCTTTCCCCTCTGAAGCTGATCTCACTATTACAATAATAATATTTGAAAGGCAGGTTTTATCATGTACAGCGAACTCAACGGAAGAATCGCCGTCGTCACCGGCGCCGGCAGCGGCATTGGCCGCGAAATCTGCGAGCGTTTTGCCAGAGAGCACATGACCATCGTGGCAACCGGCCGCAGAAGCAATGTCGAGCAGACAATGGAGCTGGTTCGGCAGATCGATCCCGGCAACAAGGGCATGCCCGTCATTATGGACGTGACCGATCCGGACTCCGTGCAGTCTGCGGTCAAGCTGATCGTCAAGGAGTATGGCCGTGTGGACGTGCTGGTCAACAACGCCGGTATCCCGCACGAGTTCATGCGTGCGATCGATATTCCAAACGACGTGGCAAAGCACCTGATGGACGTGAACTTCATGGGTACCTTCTACTGCTCCAAGTATTTCGGCCAGCAGATGCGCGAGCAGAAGTTCGGCAACATCATCAACATCGGCTCCTGGTCCGGCAAGACCGGCTCCAAGTTCTTCGGTCTCTACTGCGCCTCCAAGGCGGCCATGCATGTCTTCGCGCAGTCGATGGCCCTCGAAATGGCGGACTACGGCGTGCGCGTGAACACCGTCTGCGGCGGCGCGATTGACGGAAACCGTCTGAAGACCTCCTTCGAAAGCGAATGTGTTGCAAACGGGATCACCTTCGAGGAGCACGCACAGAACATCATCAACATGATTCCCCTGCACCGCTTCGGCACCGGCGAGGACATGGCCAACATGGCGACCTTCCTCATCTCCGACAACGCGTCGTACATCACCGGTCAGGCCATCAACATCTGCGGCGGAATTGAATTCCATTAAGGAGGCGCAATAATGAAATACAAGCTGTTATGCAACTACTGGCTTCCCAAGGCCTGCACTGAGCCGTATACCGATCAGTTTACCTTTATCTGCCCGACGGAGAAAGAGGATCACTATACGCAGGAACAGATCAAGGAACGCATCGGCGACTGCGACGTTTTCTTTGATGTCCGCGACTGGGCACGCCGCGACCTGATTGAAGCCGGCAAGAACCTTAAGGTCATCGCAAACCACGCCGTCGGCTATGACGCAATCGATGTCGATTGCTGCAACGAGCGCGGAATTGCCGTCGTCCTCTGCGCGACGAAGGTCACGGAGACGACCGCCGAGCTGGCCGTAGCGCTCATGATGGCCACGATGCGCAGCGTCGCCAGATACGACCGCGAAATTCGCAACGGCATCTGGACCTCCGGTCCGTGGATCGACACCGACACGCAGCTGTTCGGCCACACGCTCGGCGTGATCGGCTTCGGCCGCATCGGCAGAGCCTTTGCAAAGAAGGCGCGCGGTCTTGGCATGACCATTCAGTACTACGATCCCTTCCGCGCCTCCCCCGAGGTCGAGCGCGAATATGAGGCGACCTATCTGCCGCTCGACGAGCTGCTGGCAAGCTCCGACTGCGTCACGCTGCATCTGCCCTATACGAAGGAAAATCACAACCTGATCAACGCCGATGCCTTCGCCAAAATGCGCGACGGCTCCTATCTGATCAACGCGGCGCGCGGCCCCATCGTGGACGAGGACGCAATGATCGCAGCGCTCAAGAGCGGTAAGCTGCGCGGCGCCGGTCTCGACGTTTTCGTCGGCGAGCCGCAGGTCAACCCCGAGCTGCTGAAGCTGCCGAACGTGGTAATGACGCCGCACGCGGGCAGCCAGACGCTCGAAACGCGCGTAAATATGTGGAACGAGGGCATGGAGGGTGTCATCAGCGTCCTGAACGGCAAAACGCCGCCCAACATCGTCAATCCGCAGGTGATGTCTAAATAATTACGTTTGCGGCACAGCCGAGCGGTACGATCCACTGTCCTACCCCGCCCAGCTGCGCCGCTTGCGCACCTTGTATACATATTAAAAGAATGGAGGAAACCGACATGACGTTAATCGACGCCCACACTCATGTGGGCACCTGTCAGGTTCTCGGCGCAAACAGCACCTTCGAGGCCGTCTGGGCCAAGATGGAGCAGTACCATATCCAGACCTCCCTCGTCCAGCCGCATCCGTGGCCGAAGGAGCCGGAGCGCGAGCACGAGGATATCGCTAATCTGGCTGCAAAATACCCCGGCCGCATCTACGGCATGGCCTGCTTCAACCCCTATCTGGAGGAAGCTGAGTATGAGCGGCTGCTGAAATGGGCAATTCGCGACCTTGATTTCCGCGGCGTAAAGATCCAGACCGGTCCGCAGGCGCTTTCGCCGCTGCATCCTGCCTGCGACAAGATTTTCCGCCTTGCAAACGAGCTGCACATTCCGGTGATGATTCACACCGGCGTGGGCATTCCGAACGCGCTGCCCTCGCTGGCCATTCCCCGCGCAATGGAATATCCGGAGCTTCCGATCGTGCTGGCGCACGCGGGCGCGAATCTTTTCACAACGGAGGCCATTGTCGCCGCGCAGATCTGCAAGAATATCTATCTCGAAACCTCGTGGGTCACGAGCTTTGACACCATCCCGCTGCTGCAGAAGGTCGAATCCGAGCGCGTTATGATGGGCTCGGACGTTCCGGAGAACGTGGCAAGCGAGCTGTGCAAGTACGAGAGTGTGGAAATGACCGACCACCAGCGCCGCCAGTGCATGGGCAAAACTGCAGCGACGCTCTACCGTCTCCCCTACGAGGACGGGCAATAAGCAGCAAAAGGAGAGATACTGTGAAAATCAAAACTGCCGTCAAGCAGAAATTCCGCAGCGGCCAGCCCGTTACCATGGCGTTCCTGTGCTCGAAGGACGCCAATCTGGCGGAGCTGATGGCGCTCTGCGGCGTCGACATCGTCATTCTTGACAATGAGCATTTTACCTTCTCGGAGGCCGATATTTCCGGCATTCTGCGGGCGCTTTCCCCGTATGAGACCGCCTGCATGCTCCGCACCACCAGCACTGACGCGGGCTTCCTGTCCCGCCTGATGGAGCTGGGCATCAACGGCATCATGGCGCAGCAGGTTAAGAGCGCCGAGCATGTCAGAAAAATCATCGACGCCGTGAAATACTATCCCGAGGGCAGCCGCGGCTTCGGCATGAGCCGTGCGCTCTCCTTCGGCGCGGAGCCGCTCGACCCCGCTGCATACATGAAGGCGGCAAACGACAATTTCCTGCTCATTCCCGTGGTGGAGGATGAGGAGGGCGCTTCCCATGCGGCGGAGATCGCGGCGATCCCCGGCGTTGACAGCGTGAACGTCGGCGCGATGGATCTGTCGCTTTCCATGGGCTACGGCAGCAAGCGCACGCCCGAGGTCATGGCGGTCGTGCAGGCGACGCAGAAGGCCATCAAGGAGGCCGGCAGCATCTGCGCCGACTTTGTTACCGCGCCGGAGCAGGTGCCGGAGCTGATCAAAAACGGCTCGAAGCTCCTGCTGCTCGGCACCGAGCAGTCGATGATCGTCAACTTCCTGCAGCCGATTCTCCGCGCGCTGAAGGACGCCGCAGGCAGCTGCTGAAAAATCAGAAGAAAGAAGAGGAACACTATGAATATTGCAGTACTGGGCGCAGGCGCAATGGGCTCGCTGTTCGGCTACAAGCTGAAAAAGGACGGCCACAACGTCTGCCTGATCGACATCTGGAAGGATCATGTTGCGGCCGTCAATCAGCACGGCCTGACGATCGAAACGCCGGACGGCGCGACCGACACCATCCCCATTCCGATGGTGGAGCACCCCGAGGAGGTGCCCGCCGTGATGAAGGAGCCGGTTGAGCTGATCATTGTCTTCGTCAAGGGCACCGCGACGGACTCGGCCATCCGGCAGGCCGCCTGCATCGTCAGCAAGGACACCAAGGTCATCACCTTGCAGAACGGCGTCGGCAACGCCGACGTGCTGGCAAAGTACATTCCTGCCAATCAGGTCTATTTCGGCACCACCACGGTGGGCGCCACCATCAAGTCTGCGGGGCATGTGATCTATTATCCCGCACAGAAGGAAACCTGCACGCACATTGCCACGATGGACGGCTCTGTCACCGCAGGCATCGAGGCCGTGGCGAGTGCGTTTACCAAGGCCGGTCTGACCACCATCGTTTCCTCGGAGACTGAGGCGCTGGTGTGGAAAAAGCTGGTCGTCAATTGCATCGGAAATCCCATGTCCGTGGTCACGCGGCTGTACAGCAACGTGCTGTGCAGCGACGACGACAACACCATTCTCACCAAGCAGATCATCGACGAGTCCTGCGCCGTCGCGCAGAAGAAGGGGCTGCCGATCACGCCCGATCAGTTTGACTGGGTTATTCCGTTTACCTCCAAGCTTGAGCGCTTCCCCTCGATGGGCTACGACGCAATGAATAAAATGCCGACCGAGATCGAAACGATCAACGGCGCTGTGGTGCGCGAGGGCAAGCGCCTCGGCGTTCCCACGCCGGTTAACGAAACGCTCTACCATCTGGTGCGCCTGATCAGCGCGCATTACGACAAGCGCGTGTACTGATTCTCCCTTCGGGCGCGCCGCAGAGTGATTGCCGCAGCGGGATTTTTGATACTTTTCTCCGCTTCCTCGCCTGCGGCGCGCCCATTTTTACTTACTCAGGAAAGGACTTGAAAAAATGATTGTCATGATTTGCTCTCTGCGCGTAAAAACCGGCTGCGGGCCGGAGCTGGAGCGCCATGTGGCCGAGCTGGCCGCTGCAATGGCGGAGCATGCGGGCGTGCTGGGCTTTAACCTGAACCGCAGCACCGAGGATCCGGCAGCCTATACTCTGATCGAAAAGTACGCCGACGAGGGCGCGCTCTATTACCATTCCACCTGCGAGGCGGGCAAGCGCTTTGCCGCGCGGGCAAACGAGCTGGTCGACGGCGGCGTTTCCTGCGTGCGCTGCGACGAGGTTGTGGACATTGGCATCTATAAGTGAGGCCGGCAGGGTCTCGCTATTTTTCGACATTACGGGAGGTAACAATGAAAAATACAAGGTTCGGCTCCACCGAGCTGATGGTATCGCCCATCTGCGTGGGAACGTGGAGCATGGGCGGCGGCTCCTTCTGGGGCGCTTCTGACGACGGCGAATGCATCGCCGCCATTCACGCCATGCTGGAGCGCGGCGTGAACATCATCGACACCGCGCCGGCCTACAACGGCGGCCGCGCCGAGGAGCTGGTCGGCAAGGCGGTCGCGGACCGGCGCGACAAGGTCTGCATTGTGACAAAGTCCGCCGTCTTTGATAATCCCGACCCGAACGGGATGCCCATCAACGACGGCACCTATCAGAGCATTCTCCGTCAGGCGGAGGATTCCCTGCGGCGGCTCGGGACAGATTACGTGGACGTGCTGCTGATGCACTGGCCGGATCCGGCGACGCCGCTGGAGGAATCCATGCGCGCCTACGCCGAGCTGAAAAAAAGCGGCAAGGCGCGGTATATCGGCGTCTCCAACTTTACCGTCGAGCAGCTGGAGGAGGCCAACCGGTACTGCAAGCTCGATGTCTTCCAGCTGCCGTACTCGCTGGTTGACACCGCGCAGAAGGATCGCGCGGAATGGGCGCACGCGCAAGGAATGGCAAACATGTCCTACGGCTCGCTGGGCGGCGGCATTCTGACGGGTGCGTACCGCACGCTCCCCACCTTCCCTGAAAAGGACGCACGCTCGTGCTTCTATCAGGGCTTCCATGAGCCGTATTTCTCCAAGGTGATGGGACTGCTGAAGATCATGGACCGCATTGCCGAGGCGCACGGAACGACACCCGCGCAGGTTGCGGTAAAGTGGATTAACGAAAGCGGGCTGATCGATACGGCAATTGTCGGCGTGCGCAGCGTGAAAAAGGCAATTGCCAACTGCGAAGGACTGGATTGGAGCATGGCGGAGGCCGAATGGCAGGAGCTTGAGGCCTATCGGCAGGCAAATCTTGGATAAACTTACAAAAATGCTCGGCATTTACAGGCATCCGCGCAGAATGTTTTACACGACAGCTTTTCGTGATATTTACCATTATTTTTTGTCAAAAATTGTTGATAATGTAGAAAACGGAAAGAATTATTGACAAACCGTTGGCGGTAGTGTATAACTAAACTAAAGTTAAATTGATTGATTTTATTTTTCTTTCCTGTTTTCGTAATATACAGCCAACGGCTGAATATTAAAAAATACTCAAGAAAAAAGGAGAAAACACCATGAAAAAGCTCATCGCGCTTCTGTTAGTTCTCGTCCTTTCCGTGTGCCTGTTCGCAGCCTGCGGGAAGCAGCCCGAACAAACCGAGCAGCCCGCGCCGACCGATCCGGTCGCCTCCGAAGATCAGCCCACTCCCACCGAGGACGGCGGCGATACCCCCGACGTCAAGGATCTCAAGGTCGCTCTTGTTACCGTCACGCAGAGCTTTGACTTCTTCATCAACGCAGAAAAAGGTATGCAGGACGTGTTCGACGAGCAGGGCATTGAATTTGCCGTTTACAACTACGACATCGACTCCGACCGCATGATTGAGGTTCTGACGCAGGTGCAGGCCATGGACTTTGACGTTGTCATCTGCTCCTTCTACGATAACTCCTGCGCCAATACGCAACTGCAGGAGCTGCGCGACCGCGGCATCAAGGTCGTCACCTACGAATCCGCTCCCTCTGACGACTCCGTCGCCGACGCGATCATCCTGTCCGACGACTTCACCTCCGGCTACCTCTGCGGCAAGGCAATGTGCGAGGCCATCGGCGGCGAAGGTCAGGTGTTCTCCTACTGCAACCGCACGATGAACTCCGTTGCAAACCGTCTGGCGGGCTTTGAGAAGGCGCTGACCGAGTACCCCAACGTTGAGCATGTGACGAACCTTGAGGACTCTTCCTCTGAGAGCGACACGAACGCAGGCGCGGCTCTGATTCAGAACGTCATCTCCCTGTACCCCGACATCAAGGGCTACTTCTCCGGCGGCGAATCGAACTGCCTGCTGGCAGCTCCCGTTGTGCAGGACCTCGGCATCACCGATCAGATCTACATTGCAACCGTCGACTGCACCTCCATGCTGCTGGACTACATGCAGCAGGGCATCGTCAACTGCTGCATCGATCAGGACTCCTACAACCTCGGCCGCACCGTTGCCGAAACCGCGATTGCCGCCTACCTCGGCGAAACGGTTGAGCACTACATCTACTCGCCGGTCACGCTGGTCGACTCCAGCAACATGGCCGACTTCATCAAGTAAGCATTCCACAATCGTTCACCTAAGCGAAACGGAACAGGCCGGCTGCGGTTATATCAGTGATGACCGCAGTCGGCTTCTTCCCGACCTGACATAAAGGAGGGGTAGAAATGGACGGCAAATATGTCATCGAGATGGAAAATATTTGCAAATCCTTTTACGGCGTCCAGGTTTTACGAAACGCACAGATCAACGTCGCTCCGGGCGAGGTAGTTGCGCTGATCGGCGAAAACGGCGCGGGTAAATCCACGCTGATGAACATTCTGTGCGGCATTCATCAGGCCGATTCCGGTACCATCCGGATGTTCGGCGAGGAAATCAAGGTCAACAATCCGCACGACGCCTATCTCAAGCGCATTGCCATGGTACATCAGGAAATCTGCCTGGTCGAGCAGATGAGCGTAGAGGACAATCTGTTCCTCGGCTCCGAGCCGAAGAGCAATCTGCTGAATCGGGACAAGGCAACCGTTCGGGAAAAAACGCAGGAGGCGCTCGATCTGCTCGATCTGCCGTTCGCGCCAAACACGCCCGTTGAGCGGCTGAATGTTGCGCAGCAGCAGATGGTCGAGGTTGCCCGCGCTATCGTTTTTGACGCAAAGGTCGTAATTTTTGACGAGCCTACCGCTTCCCTTTCCTCCGCGGAGACGGAAAAGCTGTTTGAAGTCGTCCGCGCCATGCAGGAAAAGGGCATCGGTATTATCTATATTTCCCACCGGCTGGAGGAAATCTTCCGGATCTGCAACCGCGTCACCGTGCTGCGCGACTCGCAGTTCATCGGCACGCGCTATGTCTCCGACATTACGAAGGACGAGCTGGTCGCCATGATGGTCGGCCGGACGATCGACGACTATTTCGGCGACAAGAAGACCTACGGCAGCGACAGAACCGTGCTGTCCGTCCGCGGACTGACCGGCGAAAAGTTCCACGATGTCAGCTTCGACCTCAAGGAGGGCGAAATCCTCGGCTTCTCGGGGCTGGTCGGCGCGGGGCGCACGGAAATGGTACGGGCGCTGTTCGGCGTAGACCCCATTCACACGGGCGAGGTTTATCTCGACGGCAAGAAGCTGAAGGTCAAAAATCCCGGCCAGATGATCGGCGAGGGCTTTGCGATGGTGTCCGAGGACCGGAAAAAATACGGGCTGATCCTCAACAACTCCGTCGCCTTCAACCTGACGCTGATGGTCGCAAAGCGCTTTATCAAGCACCTGCACGTCGACAAGAACAAGGAAATCGACATCATCAACGAATACGTGCAGAAGCTGCGCATCAAGCTTGCCAGTCCCTCGCAGCTCTGTCAGAATCTCAGCGGCGGCAACCAGCAGAAGGTCGTTATCTCGAAATGTCTGGCCGCCGGTTCGAAAATTCTGATCATGGACGAGCCGACGCGCGGCATCGACGTCGGCGCAAAGCACGAAATCTACGAGCTGATCATGCGTCTGGCACGCGATGAGCATTTGTCTATCATCATGATATCCTCGGAGCTTTCCGAGATACTCAACCTGAGCAGCCGCATCGCCGTGATGCACGAGGGCGCGCTGGTGCACACCTTTGACACCGCGCGCGAGACGGTGACGCAGGAAATGATCATGCAATATGCAACAATGGGAGGAGACAATTAAATGGCGAAGGAAACCGGTTCCATCCAGGCACGGCGCGAGCCTTGGATTAAGACCTATCTGAGAACCAACGGCGGCATTCTGATCGCTCTGGCCGTTTTGCTGTTGGTCATGACTGTAACGCGCGGCTCAATTTTCTGGACAACCCTCAACATGAAATCGCTGCTGATGACCGTTACCACCACTTCCCTGCTGGGTCTGGGTATGACGGTGCTGCTCATCTCCGGCTACATCGATCTTTCTCCCGGCTCCACCTACTGCCTGTGCGCGGTGTGGATCTGTAAGATGATTACCGACTGGGGCTGCAATTTCTACGTTGCCCTGATCGGCACGCTGATTCTCGGCGCGCTCACCGGCGTGCTGACCGGCACGGTGATTACGAAAACCGGCATGCCCGCCTTTATCGTTACGCTCGCAATGGACGGCGTCAAGCGCGGCATTGCCTATCTCATCTCCGGCGATAAGCTGAAAATCTACTGCACCGATCCGACCTTCAAGTCCTTCGGCATGGGCTACTTCCTCGGCCTGCCCATTTCCCTGTTCATCATCGCAGGCGCGTGCATCATCGTCGCCATCATTCTGAACCGGACCGTCACGGGCCGCCATCTGTACGCAACCGGCGGCAACCAGCAGGCCGCCGTCAACGCGGGCGTCAACGTCAAGAAGATGTGCATCATCTCCTATGTGATCATGGGTGTGCTCGGCGCAATCGCCGGTATCATCAGCGCCGCGAAGACGACCACCGGCAATCCGACCATCGGCACCGACGTTATGAGCGACGCCGTCGCCTCCGCCGTTCTGGGCGGCACCGCATTCAGCGGCGGCAAGGGCACGGTCATGGGTACCGTCACCGGCGTTATCCTGATCGGCGTTGTACTCAACGGCATGAACCTGCTGCAGATCAACTACTACTGGCAGATGCTCTTCAAGGGCCTGCTGATCCTCTTTGCCGTTTACATCGACACCGTCAAGTCCCGCAACAGCGGCAAGCTCCGGCTGCGCAAGGCCGCCGGTTAATCAAAGCCCTCGGGCAGAAAGGAACTATTATCATGAAAGCTGTACAATATAGCGCCGCAGGCCGCGAGAACGGCCGCGTTACCGACATTCCCTACCCCGTATGCGGCGACAATCAGGTGATCATCAAGGTCATGTCCGCCGGTATCTGCAAGGATTCCGAGCGGATGATCGACACCGAAGGCTCCCCGCTGGACAATTACCCTCTGGTGCCCGGCCATGAATTCTCCGGCTACATCCACGAGGTCGGCAAGAACGTCACGACCTTCAAGATCGGCGACCGCGTTACCGCTGACAACACCGTCCTCTGCGGCGAATGCTACTTCTGCCAGAAGGACGATCCGCTGCACTGCGAGCACTTCGGCTCTCTGGGCCACAACATTGACGGCGGTATGGCGGAATATGTCGCGGTCAACAAGGACAAGGTCTTTCACATTCCGGACAATCTTTCCTTCAACGCCGCCAGCCTGACCGAGCCTGTCGCCTGCGTCATGCACGGTCTGGACCGGCTGAACGTCCAGTACGGCGAGGTCGTGCTCGTCTTCGGTGCAGGCCCCCACGGCCAGATCGCCTCGATGCTCCTGCAGCACTCCAACGCCTCCGCCGTCATTTGCATCGCTCCCACGCAGAAGAAGCTGGATATGCTGACGAAGAAGGGCATTGAGACCATCTGCATGGACCGCAATGACTACAGCATCCACGAAAACGCCATCCGCGCCCGCTTCCCCCACGGCGTTGACGCCGTGTTCAACACCACCGGCAGCGGCCAGCTGATCCAGAGCGCCGTGCGGATGCTCCGCCCCGGCGGACGTATCATCCAGTACGCACCCTGCGTCAAGGAAGACGAGCTGAAGGCCGTCAACGCCCGCGAGTTCTACTTCAAGGAGCTGTCATGGATCGTCTCGTCCTGCCAGACGCACTGCTACGGCCGCAGCCTGGACGCCATGGCCTCCGGCGTGGTGGATGCGGACATGCTGGTTTCGCACGAATTTGAGCTGGACGACTACTTCCGCGCGCTGGACATGAACATGACCAGCAAGGACGTCATCAAGATCATCCTGCACCCGAACAAGGACTGACCGCGCAACGACAAGGAGAATTGCTATGAAAAATATTGCTGCATTGCTGACCGGCAAGGAAAAAATTGAATTCTTTGACTACCCGATGCCGACCCTCGGCGACGACGATGTGCTGGTGGAGATCAAACACTGCGGCATCTGTGGCTCGGATGTCGGCGTATACGCCGACCCGACCGTCGGCGGCGCACTGGATATCACGCTGCCCGTCATGCTCGGGCACGAAAGCGCCGGTGTCGTCGTCGGGCTGGGCGCGAACGTTACTGATCTTGCAATCGGCGACAAGGTCGCGCTGGAGCCGGGCGTGCCCTGCGGAAAGTGCGAGGCCTGCCTGCGCGGGGACTACAACCTCTGCGACGACGTAATTTTTATGGCTGCGCCGCCCTTCACCACCGGCGCGATGTGCAAATACGTTGCGCATCCGCGCTCCCGCACCTTCAAGCTGCCCGAGGGTATGTCTACCATCGAGGGCGCGCTGATGGAGCCGTTCTCCGTCGGCATGTTCGCCGCGCAGCACGGCGAGGTCGATCTGACGCAGTCGGTCGCCATCATCGGCGGCGGCTGCATCGGCATGATGACCGCGCTGGCCTGCCGCGCACGCGGCTGCACGAACATCATCATTGCCGACCTGTTCGACAGCCATCTTGAGGTAGCGCGGAAGCTGGGCTTTACCAAGGTGTTCAACAGCACCGGCAAGGATCTGGCGCAGTGCGTGCGCGAGCTGAACGGCGGACGCGGCGTGGACGTCGCCTTCGAAACCGCGGGCAGCGCCTACGTCGTCGGCAAACTGCCCGGCATGGTGCGCCGCGGCGGCACCATCGTCCTCGTCGGCAACATCATGAAGCCGGTAGAGTTCGACTTCTGGAGCATCAGCTACAACCAGATCGCGATCAAGCCGATTTTTCGCTATAAGCACCTCTACCCTGCCTGCATTGCCGTTACTGCCGCCGGAAACGCTGCGGTCAGCGACATTGGCATCAAGGTCTACCCCTTCTCCGAGGCGCCCGCTGCCTTTGACTGCGCGCTGCACGATAAGCTCAACACGCTCAAGGTCATTGTTGAGTTCTGATGGCGGCCATGAAGCAGGAAAAAGCCGTTGTGCTCGGCGGGGTCTGCGTCGATGTGCTGGTAAGCGGCGTTGACATCCCGCAGGCCTTCCGGAAGGAAACGACACCCGCGGGCAGCATCGCCTTCGCCGTCGGCGGGGACGCGATCAACGAGGCCTCCACCATTGCAAAATGCGGCCATCCGGTGCGGCTGGCCTGCGGTGTCGGAACAGATTTTGCCGGAAAGCTGGTGCTGGAACAGGCGCGGGCCTTGGGCATTGACGACAGCAGCATTCACATTGCCGAGGGAAAGGCCACGTCGCTTAACTGCGTCGTCGTCAATCTGGACGGAGAGCGGCGCTTCCTCGCGCCGCCCTTCGCAGAGTCGCTGTATTTCGATTTCTCGATTTCCATGCTGGAGGGTGCAAAGGTGCTCAGTCTGGCAAGCCTGTTTACCCCGCCGCTGACCGCGCCGGAGCGTCTGCTGCCGGTCGTGCGGGCAGCGAAGGCAATGGGCTGCACGGTCTGCGCCGACATGAACATCAATCCCGCCATGTCCCTTGCGGACTACCGCGACGTTCTGCCGTACATCGACTATCTGTTCCCGAACGCGGAGGAATCGCTGTACTACACCGGAAAAGCGGACGTGACCGCCGCGGCGGAGGTGTTCCGCTCCTTCGGCGTCAGAACCGTGCTGGCAAAGGCCGGAAAGGACGGCGCGTATCTCTGCGGCGCGGACGGCGTTACGCTGGTACCGTCGTGCAAAACGCGCTGCGTCGATACCACCGGCGCAGGGGATAATTTTGCTGCCGGATTTATTTCCGGTCTGCTCGACGGGCTGGATGACCTCGCTTGCGCCCGCCGCGCAGCGGCTGCGGCAGCAATCTCCGTCGCACATGTCGGCGCCGGTACCGGTATCCGCTCCAAGGAGCAGGTGCTCGCCGTCACCCGCACGGGCATCGTGCCTGAAAATTGATTGCAAAGAAAGAGCGAATGGCAGGTCGTGCCATTCGCTCTTGTTTCATTTCAGTCCTCGTGGTCGGTGTATTCCATGCGGATTTTGATGATATCGCCGCGGAAGTAGACGCAGGAGTATTCGTAGACGGTATTGTCCATGGTAAACAGCTGATCCTGAAGGAGCAGCAGCGGGAAGCCGGTGTGGATATTCAGGTAGCCGGCCTTGGAGCGGTCGGCGGAGTAGGATTCCAGCGTCTCGATCACGCGACCGCGGCGCAGGCAGTAGCTCTCATTCATGATGCGGCAGAGAGGCTCGTTTTGCAGCTCCTTCTCCTCCAGCGCGGGACAGAGGGCGGCGGGGACATAGGACTTGTGGTAGCTGATGCGCGTGCCGTTGACCGAGCGGACGCGGCGGATGCAGTAGACCGCTTCATTGGGATGCAGATTCAGCTTTCTGCCGACGAATTCGCCCGCCGGTGCGCAGTTGCAGGAGAGCAGGATCGTCTGCACGTCGTGTCCCTGCTCCTCGAGCTGCTTGCGCAGGCCGGAATAGCCGAGACTATCAAACTCAAACTTCGTGCCGCTGACGAAGGTGCCCTTCCCCTGAATGCGGTAGAGATAGCCCTGCGTTACAAACTGCGTGATGACGCTGCGAACCGTCATCCGGCTCAGACCGTAGATCTCGCTCAGGCGGTTTTCCGAGGGGATCATCGTGTTCGGCGCCCACTCGCCCGAGGTGATCTTGCCGCGGATAATATCCTTCAGCTGTGTGCTGAGTGGGACGGCATCCTGCCGGTTTAAAAAATACTGTTGGTCGGACATAAAGCATTTCCCCCTGTTCTTTCGTGCATTGGCAGGATATTCAACTAATTATACACCGAAAACGTCAAAAAAGTCAATCTTCCCTTTCGATCATTTTTTCGCGGAAAAGCGAAGAATCGGCGGCAAATGGGTTGACAACCGCGTTGTCATTCGGTATGATGTATATACAAGTACTATTAAGTACTTACATGTATAAAACAGTTAGCAGATCGATTTTGAAAGGAGCTACAAAACCATGCAGATTCAGTCCAAAATCCGCAATCTCAACCTGCCCGCCGTCAGCGGCGAGGAGGAGTACGTCCAACGGGTGCTCGAACAGAAGCTGACGCTTGACGAGTTCCGTTCCGTTTCCCAGCTGGCCGACTACATCGGCGTAACCCCCGAGTTCCGTAAGGTCATCGACTATTTCAAAACACCCGCCGGTGAGACGCCTGCCGGCTTTGAAATTCAGCTCCAGCTCAGCGCCGATCGCGTGCTGCGCGCCGATCTGAAGCGGAACATTTCCTACGACAAAAACGGTATCCGCCGCCCGACCAATCTGCTCTTCTCCGCCGACAGCGCCAACCCCTACGAGGTCGCGCCCGTCGCCGGAATGCTCGCAAACCTGACGTGCAACCCCGGCATCATCTACGACCTGTTCATCAACAATCCCAAGGCAAACATCGGCAATCAGTTCAAGACCCGTGACGAGGTCATGGCGGAAATCGGCCGGATCCTCGGGCCGGGCGTTGACATCAGCGTGGAGCTGAACGACCCGTTCGGCAAGAGCGACGAGGAAATCCTCGAGGAGGCGGCGCACTTCAAAGAGCTGCTTTCGGAATATCGCGTGGTCATCAAGGTGCCGCACACCGGCCCGGTCAACCGCGAGAATGTTTCGCAGCTCCTGACCGGCGACAAGCGCCTCAACCGCCGGTATGACGACGTCTCCACGGCAGATGCCTTCCGAGGCCACAATCTGGCGCTCATGCTGCACGAGCACGGCTACAGAGTCAACTTCACCCTGATGTTCGAGCAGCCGCAGTCGGCACTGGCACTGCAGGCGCGGCCCTACTTCATCAACAGCTTCATCCGTCACCGCTATATGCAGACGCAGGAAATGAACCGTCTGGTCAAGCTCTATCGCAGCAGCGGCTCGAAGGAGTATCTGGAGCAGCTGCGCACCTACATGCTCAGCAAGGACTACTACTGCGCCGGTGAGGAGAACGTTGATCTGCTCAAGGTGCTCGACAAGGCGGAGCTGCTGCTGGCGCAGCGCAACATCAACTGCCCCGAGGGCAGCGACGGCCTCGACGGCGTTCGTCACAACCTGCGCCTCCTGCGCCAGACGAACATGGAGGACACCCGCCTGATCATTTGCAGCATGGAGGGCGACTGCAACTACTACGACATCGACCGTCTGCTTGCCTCGGACGAATACGGCGATATGGCAGGCCGCGTCGTTCTGACCGCCGAGCCGAACTACCTTGCACGCTTCAGCAGCGCGAATCAGGTGGTTTCCTATCAGCGCAGATTCATGAACGCCGCCAACGGCGCGAAATAAGAGGAGACGGCCATGAAAATTGCGATTGGTTGCGATCCGAATGCAGCGTCCCTGAAAAATACGCTGATTCCCTATATTGAAGGCCTTGGCCACACGGTTTCTGACCTCGGCAGCGACGACCCGATTTACGCCAACATCGCCGTTACGGTCGGCAAGGCAGTCGCGGACGGCATCTATGATCGCGGCATCCTGATCTGCGGCACCGGCATCGGCGTGTCCATCGCCGCCAACAAGGTTCCCGGCGTGTACTGCGCGCTGCTGCACGACGTCTATCAGGCGGAGCGGGCGCAGCTGAGCAACAACGCGAACGTGATCGCCCTCGGCGCGCAGGTGCTCGGCGTTGATCTGGCAAAGTGCCTCGTGCGGGAGTATCTGAGCCATACCTTCGACCCGCAGAGCCGTTCGATGCCGAAGGTGGCGCGCATTGCGCAGTATGAGGAGGAATTTTATGGCAGATAAGGTTCGCGTTCTCCGCGCGAAGCTCGCGGCAAACCGCTGCCGCAAAAACGTGCTGCGCATGGTACAGGCCGGTGGGCATGGGCACATCGGCGGCGCATTTTCCGCGCAGGATGTGGTCGCGGCGCTGTATTTTGACGTGATGCAGATCGATCCAAAGCAGCCGAAGGACGAAAACCGAGACCGCTTCCTGCTTTCCGCCGGACACAAATGTCTGGCGCAGTATGCCGCGCTCGCCGAGCGCGGGTTCTGCGGCAAGGAAATTCTGGACACCTACGGCGCGCTGGCCTCCAAGATCCCGGGGCACCCCGACATGCATAAACTCGCGGGCGTTGAGGCAAACACCGGCGCGCTCGGGCACGGACTGTCCATCGCCGCCGGTATGGCGATGGCGGCCAAGCTGGACGGCCGCTCCTATCG
>CAKUNB010000012.1 GCA_934668285.1 uncultured Oscillospiraceae bacterium
GTTCCGGTGCGGAGCTTTGCCGCGCAGCCGAACCGGACGGTGTTTGACCTGCGGGAGCTGAACGCAGGGCTGAGCTTTTCCGACCTTCCCGCCGGAAGCTACCGATTGAGAATTACGGCGGAGAACGGCCAGCTGCGCAAGCAGCTGCGCGACGCGCCAGTTCTGATCACCGAGCAGCCGGTGCGCATCCGCTGGGACGGCCCGCACATGGCGCTGCAGGGGCTGTGCTTCTCCGAGGGTATGGTGATGGGCTGCTACGGGACGCTCACGGCCGACGCGCCGATCACGCTGCTGCGCGCTTCGGTCTGCGACGCGGAGGAGCGGGAGCTGACCGCCGCCTCCCTGCAAACGCAGGAGGAGACGGTGAATGTTGCACAGCTGAACGAGCAGCTGCGGCTTGCGGCGCTGCCGGAGGGGCAGTATTGCCTGCGGCTCTATGCCGCCTGCGGCGGGAGCGAGGCACTGCTGCTGTGCGAGGAGTTCTCCGTGGCTGCCTGCCGCCATGCGGCGGTGCGCACGGGGACGTCCTATCCTGCGGCCTGCGATCGCGTCGGCGCGGTCAGCCCTGCCCGCTGCATGCGCTGCGGCGGCGCGATTGCGGCGGGGACGGTGCAGGAGCGGCTTCCGCACATCATGCAGAACGGCGCCTGCGCGGATTGCGGACGGGCGGAGTGGAAGTTCTTTCGGGTCACGGAGCAGTTTTCGGGCTTCTCGCCGGACGGGCGCTATGTGCTGGCGATCCGGACGGAGGAAGGCTGGTATGCGCTGGATGCCGACGCGAAGGCCGTGGCCTTGCGCGAGATGCCGACCGAGGTCACGTCCGACCTCTTATGGTCTGCCGAACTGCTTGCGGATAGGAGCATCGTGCTCCGCAATTACCGCGGCGAGGCGCTGCATCTTGACGAGGGACAAATTTGTGCGGCGAAGGGCTGGGGGCACGCCGCCCTGCGCCCGCTGCTCCTGCGCGGGCAGGTGCTGCTGACGGGCGAGGCCGGTGCACTGTGCTTCTCCGACGGTGAATTCTCCGCCGGACCGGAGGCGGCAAAGCTGACCGTTCTGACGCTGCAATGGGATTCGTAGCAGACTGCCCAAACCCCAATTTTGTCATTGCGAGGCCCTGAAAGGGCCGTGGCAATCTCGCAGGAAAGCTCTGATTCTTTGACGGATTTCGGCGAATTCGAAACTGCCTGCACGAGATTGCCACGTCGCTTCGCTCCGACCGGCAAGCGGAGTGCCCGCATCCGTAAAGCGGCAGAGCCGCCAACGGCTGCGACATCGCAATGACATGTGGGGAAGCCCTTTGACATATTCTCGTAGGTCATGGCGCGAAAATAGCGCTTGCAACCGAGCACGAAAGTGTGATAGATTAAAAGAAAAACGGAGGGACGAGCTATGAAAGGAATTATTCTTGCCGGAGGGAAGGGCAGCAGGCTTTATCCGATGACAAAAGCAGTTTCCAAGCCGCTGATCCCCATCTATGATAAGCCGATGGTCTACTACCCGCTCACGGTGCTGCTGATGTCGGGCTGCGACGAGATCATGCTCATCACCGCACCGCCGGATGTCGGGGCGTATCAGCGCCTGCTTGGCGATGGCAGCCAGTTTGGCGTGACGATCACCTACGGCGTGCAGCATGTTGCGCGCGGCATTGCCGACGCGTTCCTGATTGCCGAGGACTTTATCGCGGGCGATCCGTGCTGCCTGATTCTGGGCGACAATCTGTTCTACGGGTCTGATCTGGACGACCTTTTGCAGATCGCGTCCGCGCGAAAAGAGGGCGCGACCATTTTCGGCTATCCGGTCAAGGATCCGTCTGCCTACGGTGTGGTGGAGTTCGATGAGAACAACAATGTGCTCTCCATCGAGGAAAAGCCGAAGCAGCCGAAGTCCAAGTATGCCGTGCCCGGCCTGTATTTTTACGACGGCGACGCCGTGGCGCTGGCAAAGACCCTCAAGCCCTCCGCGCGCGGGGAACTGGAAATTACGGCGCTGAACGAGGAATATCTCAAGCGCGGCAAGCTCCACGTGGAGCTGATGGAGCGCGGCATGGCGTGGCTCGACACCGGAACGCCGGAGGGCATGCTCAATGCGGCGCAGTACGTCGAGGCGGTGCAGTCGCGGCAGGGGCTGTACATCGCCTGTCCAGAGGAAATCGCGTGGCATAGGGGCTTTATCTCCGCCGAGCAGGTTCGCGCCATCGGGCAGGAGCTGAAAATGACGGAGTACGGACAATATCTTTTGAGCTTGGTAGAGGGAACATGATAGAAAAACTCGAACGCATCCTGCCGACGGTGCAGAAGCCTGCGCGGTACGTCGGCGGCGAATATCATCAGACCATCAAGAATAAAAACGAGGTTGACCTCCGCGTTGCCTTCTGCTTTCCGGACACGTATGAGATCGGCATGTCCAATCTCGGTATGCGCATTCTCTACGCGGTGATGAATCGGATGGAGGGCGTGTGGTGCGAGCGCGTGTTCGCGCCGTGGGGCGACATGGAGGCGGCCATGCGGGAAAACGGTATCCCGCTCTACGCGCTGGAAAGCGGCGACCCACTCGACCAATTTGACCTGATCGCCTTCACCGTCGGCTACGAGATGAGCTATACGAATATCCTGAACATGCTGCGGCTGGGCAATATCCCGCTCCGCGCAGGCGAGCGCGAGGGGCTGGAGCATATGGTGTTCGCGGGCGGCGCGTGCATGTATAATCCCGAGCCGCTGGCGGAGTTCTTCGATTTCTTTTCCATTGGCGAGGGCGAGGAGATGACACCGGAGATTCTGACGCTTTACCGGCAGGCAAAGCGCGAGAACTGGACTCGCCCGGCGTTTTTGCGCGAGGTGGCAAAGATCGAGGGCGTGTACGTCCCGTCGCTCTATGAGCATCGCTATCACCCGGACGGAACACTGGCGGAGATCGTCGCGAAGGACGGTGCGCCGCGCAAGGTCAAAAAGCGCATCATCCAGCATCTGGACGACGCGCTCTATCCCACGGACATCATCATTCCGAATACGGAAATCGTCCACGACCGCTCAAATCTGGAGGTCATGCGCGGCTGCATCCGCGGTTGCCGCTTCTGTCAGGCGGGCTTTACCTACCGGCCCGTTCGCCCGCGTTCGCCGCAGGCGCTCTACCGGCAGGCGGTCGAGTCGCTGGAAAATTCCGGCTGCCACGAGATCACGCTTTCGAGCCTCTCGACCTCGGATTATAAATGGCTGCCGGAGCTGGCCGTGCAGATGCAGGACTACTGCACCCCCCGCAAGATCAATCTTTCGCTGCCGTCGCTGCGGGCGGACAATTTCTCCCGCGAGCTGATGCTGCGGCTGCAGCAGGTGCGCAAAAGCGGCCTGACCTTCGCGCCGGAGGCCGGAACGCAGCGCCTGCGCGACGCGATCAACAAGAACGTGACCGAGGAAGAAATCTTACAGACCTGCGCCATTGCGTTCGAGGGCGGCTGGAACAACGTGAAGCTCTATTTCATGCTCGGCCTGCCGACGGAAACGGACGAGGATGTGCTCGGCATTGCGGAGCTGGTGTATAAGATTCTCAAATGCTGGCGCGAGCACGCGACGAACAAGAAGCGCGGCGTCCGCATCCATGTGGCGACGGCGTATTTCGTCCCGAAGCCCTTCACGCCCTTTCAGTGGGAAAAGCAGATCACGCCGGAGGAATACCTGCGGCGGCAGCGGCTGCTTAAGGACAATATGCCGTCAAAGAGCATCGAGTATAACTGGCACGCCGCCGATCTGAGCCGGTTGGAGGCCGTGCTGGCGCGGGGCGACCGGCGTCTGGGCACGGTTTTGGAGGAGGCGGTGCGCCGCGGCGCGCGGCTGGACGGCTGGGATGAGTATTTTAACTATCAGACATGGCTGGACAGCTTTGCCGCCTGCGGCATTGACCCGGATTTTTACACGACGCGCGGCTATGCGCTCGACGAGCTGCTGCCGTGGGACGTGATCTCCGACGGCGTGTCGGAAGCGTTCCTGAAGAAGGAGCGCGAACGCGCCTATCGCAGTGAAACGACCCCCGACTGCCGCACCAAATGCAGCGGCTGCGGTGCAAGCTGCCTGCTGGAAGGAGGGCGCTGCGATGCGTAGGATGCTTTTTGCCAAGACCGGCACGGCGATTTGGATGTCGCACCTTGACACGATGCGCCTGATGCAGCGGGCGTTTCGCCGCGCGGGCGTGCTGCTGCACCATTCGCAGGGCTACACGCCCCACGCCTATGTTTCGATGGTCCTTCCGCTGAGCGTCGGCGTGGAGAGCGCCTGCGAGATTATGGAATATGAGCTGGACGAGGCCTTTTCTATCACGCCGGAGCAGATGAACGCCGTGCTGCCGGAGGGCGTGCGCGTACTGTCCGTCTACGAGAGCACGCGCAAGGCCAAGGAGCTGGCGCTGCTCGAAGCGGAGCTGACGCTCTGCTATGACAGCGGTGTTCCCGCTGATGCGGTGCAAAACATCACCGCACTGCTGTCCGGACTGTCGCTTCTGGTCGAAAAGCGGACGAAACGCGGCATGGAGGAGGCGGATATTCGCCCGATGCTGCACCGCTTCTCGCTGTTCGAGCGGGAACGGGAGCTGGCCCTGCGCTGCACGGTGTCTGCGCAGAATCCGGCGCTCAATCCCATGCTGCTGGTGTCGGCCATCGAGCGCTATCTGCCTGACTGCCGCCCGGATTTCGTGCGCTGCCGCCGCGTCGAGGTGTTTGATGCCAACGGGGAGGTGTTCCGCTGATGCCGGACTGCGAAAATTGCGAATACTATGACTACGACGAGATCGAGGACGAGTATTACTGCCTACAGGACCTGGACGAGGACGAATTGTATCACATCGTCACCGTCCGCGAAGGCCGCTGCCCGTTCTTCCGTCCCGTAAGAGAAAACTGAAACGCAGTGTCCCGTTATTTGGGGACACTGCGTTTTATTACTGCAATTTCCTAAGTCGGTTGATCTCGCGGCGGAGCTTGTCGGCGGTTTCGCCTTCGGTGAAGCCCCATTCCGTGCGGAACAGCTCCAGCTCCTCCTCATAGGCGTTGATCGCGCCGGAGATGTCGCCGCGAATTTCACAGACCTGCGCGATGGAATCATACGCATCAGCAAAGCGCGGAGGCGCCTGCTGCGTCAGCGCTCTGCGGTAGTAGGCGACGGCCTCGTCATAGCGCTGCCGGTCTGCGGCGAGGTCGCCCAGCGACAGGCTGACGAGCCATTCGTCGGGGAACTCGCGTTCCATCTCCGCCAGACAGGCGGCTGCTTCCGCTTTTTTGCCCTCTGCGTCGAGAATCAGACTTCGGTAGAGCGGAATACGGTAAGACGCATCGATTTTTTCCATCCGGCCGAGATAGTCCCATGCTTCGTCCAACCGACGGTCGTCGATGAGATTATCCAGCAGCCAAAGATAGCCGCCGCGATAGCCGGGATTTTTTGCAATAAAATCCTTGTAGAAGGCAATCAGCGCATGATGGTTGCGGGCGCACCAGTCGGGCATTCTGCCGCCCATCGCCTCGCAAAGCTCGCTGTGCGCATCCTTTTCCTCCGGGCTGAAGGCGAGGGCCTGCTTCGCGTGGTCAGCGGCGAGAATGCGGTGCTGCTGCGCCTGATGGTTGTGCAGCTGCGCAAGCAGACAGTGACAGCGTCCGGTGCGGTAGCCCGCGTCGATCTTCGCTGTTAAAAAGCGCTCGGCGCGTTCCAGCTCGGCTTGCGGGAGCATCCGCTCGTCCCAGATCATGTTCTGGATGCGGTCCAGCTCGTTTTCGTCTGTCAGGCAGAACAGCGCGTCGATGGTCACGCCGAACAGGATGGCGAGCTTCGGCAGGAGCTGAATGTCCGGCATGGTGATGTCGCATTCCCATTTTGAAATGGCCTGCGGCGTGACGGCCAGCTCTGCGGCCAGCGCCTCCTGCGTCATGCCCTTCGCCGAGCGAAGCTGTTTGATTTTCTTTCCGATTTCCATAAGTTTCACTCCGTTATTCATGATTACAGCGCTGCTTACGCCAAAAGAATAGCACGGAACGCGGCAAAAGGAAAGCACCCCGTCGGCGGCAAAAATCAACCGGGAGTTGCGCGGCCTTATAGAGAGAAATCGACCTCGTCGTATTCCGAAAAATCGGCGGGCTTGGGGCGGGAGGGGATGCGCTTGAGCGGGTCATAGCGGAAGCGGCGGCAGGCTCCGTTACAGGGGACAATGCCCTTGCGGTCGCAGAGGCAGGCCTCCTCGCTGAACCGCGCCGCGTGGGTGCAGTAGGAGCAGGAGCGCTCCATATCTTTTCTGAACAGCATTTCGTTCACCTCAGCAGCATTATAGCGTATTTTTTTGTAGATTTCCAGCCCGTTTTTTCCGCAGCGCGGGAGAAATGAGGCAAGCTGCGCCGATGCTGACCGCACAGAGGACGGAAAGCGCACTTGGGCGGCACAGGGCGGCGGCGAAAATTCCGGAGAGGAGCCCGTGCAGCAGTTTTTCGGCAAAGTACCCGTGCGGCTTTAATTCGCCCCAGAGCGCCATGGCCTGCAAATGCACGCAAAAGCCGCCCCAGCCCAGATAAAACGCGGCGAGAACAAAGGAGGCGGCGCTGTCCGTGAGCTGCAACACGCCGCTTGTCAGCTCGAAGATACCGATCAGTGGGGCAATGCGTCCGGCAAAGGGCGTCAGGCGCAGCAGCGCAAGAAGGACAGAGCACAGAATGACGGTGGCGCTGATTTGCAGAGAGGCAACGCAGGCACCGGTGATTGCGTCGGAGAAGGCGCGGGCGGCGGAAACCGGCGGCTGCGGCAGCCGCCGGACGCGAAGCCGCGGCACCTCCGGCTGCGCAAAGCAGCGGGCACAGAGCAGCGCGGAAATTACATGGATACCATAGAGCGCCAGCCCCGCCGGAACGCTGTGAAAAACGCCCGCACCGGCCACGCCGATAAAAAATGCCGGACCGGAATTGTTGCACACGGTCAGGCAGCGCTCTGCGTTCTGCTTTGTCAGCCGTCCGGCGCGGTAGAGGTCGCAGACGGCGCTCACGCCGACGGGATAGCCGCCGATAAAGCTCAGCGCCAGCGCCGGAAGGCAGCAGCCGCCGAGGCCGAACCAGCGCCGCATCCGCGCCTCGGTCTTCTCTCCAAAGGAAAAGCTCCAGAGCGATGCGCAGAAGCGTGTCAGGACGAAAAACGGAAACAGTGCCGGAAGCAGCGTCGCCCCGCAAAGCCGCAGGCCATCGACGACTCCCTTGCCCGCCGCCTGCGGGAAGAGAATCAGGAGAGCCAGCCCGCCCAAAAGGAGCAAAATTGCAAACAGATTTCGTTTCACCAAGCATCACCCACCGGAATATATGCGCAAGGACGGCGCTTGTTGCGCATAGAATGCAGCGGGTGATAGGATGAAACGAAATCATAAGACGGCGGGCGAGCGGCTGCAGCTTCCGGAGGAGACGCTGTCGAACGTGCCGCTGACGGAGCTCCACGGACGGAATCTGGCCTGCGTGGAAAATCACTGCGGCATTGTGGAATATACGCCAGAGCTGGTGCGCATCGCCGTGCGGCGCGGCAGCGTCAGCATTCGCGGCTGCGGACTGACGATTGCAAAAATGACGCGGCGGCGCGTTGAGGTGCGCGGCAGTGTCGTGTGCGTGGAGCTGGACTGATGGGAGCGATACGGTTTTTGCGTGGGGAGGCGCGGCTTCGCATCACGGGCGCAAGCCCCGAGGACTGCCTGAATGCCTTCAGCCGCGAGGCGGTGGAGTTCTGGAGCATCTGCCGCGAGGATGGGCTGCACTACTGCGTCAGCATCCGGCCTTCGGAGCTGACCAAGGCGGAGCGGCTGGGACTGCGGGCGTTCTGCACGGTGGAGTGCCTGTGGCAGCGCGGTCTGCGGCAGCTGCTCGGGCGGGCGCTGCGGCGGCCGGTGCTGCTCTTTGGGCTTGGAATTTCGATTTTTCTGCTGTTCTTCCTGCAATCCTTCGTCTGGGTGGTGCAGATCGACGGCTGCGAGACGGTGCATCCGGAGACGGTGCGCCGCGCCTTGGAGGAGCTGGGCATCCACTGCGGCACATGGGCGGCGGACATCCCATATAAGGAGGTGCGGCATGAGCTATTGCAGCTGGTGCCGGAACTTTCGTGGGCGGCGGTGAACCGCTCGGGCGGGAAGCTGCATGTGTTGGTGACCGAGCGGCAGGAGCGCTCCTCCGCGTCGCCGCCGTATGCCGCGGCAAATCTGGTCGCCGCACGGGACGGCGTTCTGACGCAGGTGGAGGTGCTGGAGGGGACGCGGCTTTGCAGCGTCGGCGATGCGGTGCGGGAGGGGCAGGTGCTGGCCTCCGGCGTGGAGGATTACGGGCTGTACCTTCGCGGCGTGTGCGCGCAGGGCGAAATTTACGGGCTGACATGGCGATCGCAGACGCTGGTCACCCCCGCAATCCGGCACGAAAAGCGCTATACGGGCCGCGAATGGACGCGCGTCAGCCTGATCGTGGGAAGAAAAAGAATAAATTTATCCGGAAACAGTGGAATTTCCGGTGCGACTTGTGATAAAATGGTAAGCGTGAAAAGGTTGACCCTGCCCGGCTATTCGTTTCCGGTCAGTCTGGAAACGGAAACCTATCGGGAATATGAGACGGCAGCCGTTCCAAAGCAGCGGGAGAACGCCAAAAACCGGATGGAGGCGGCGTTCCGCGCGATGACGGAGGCCGGAATGATTGCCGGAAAAATTGAGCAGGCGGACTTTCGGCTGGAAACCGGCGGCGAGCTGCTGGTGCTGCGGTGCGATTGCACATGCAGCGAGATGCTGGCGCGGCTCGTACCGCTCAGCGCAATTTACGAAGGAGAATCCTATGAGTGAGAGAACGATCAATGCCGAACGGATCGAGCAGATCATCAACGTGTTCGGCTCCTTTGATGAAAATATGAAGCGCATCGAGCAGACCTTTGGCGTGAAGATCACCAACCGCGGCACTGAGCTGAAGGTCAGCGGCGACGAGGAGGCGGCCGACAAGGGCGCACGCGCCATTGAGGGCCTGCTGACCCTTGCCGCCAAGGGCGAGACGATCGACGAGCAGAAGGTGCGCTACCTGATCGACCTTGTGTCCTCCGGAAACGACGATAAGATCAACGAAATGGCCAAGGATGTCGTCTGCATCACCGCCAAGGGCCGCCCAGTTAAGGCAAAGACCCTCGGCCAGCAGCGCTATATGAAGGCCATCCGCAAAAATACGGTGACTATCGGCGTCGGCCCTGCCGGTACGGGCAAGACCTATCTTGCCGTCGCGGCGGCGGTGGCGGCGTTCCGCGAAAAGACCGTCAACCGCATCATCCTGACGCGGCCGGCGGTCGAGGCGGGGGAGCGGCTGGGCTTCCTGCCCGGCGATTTGCAGAATAAAGTCGACCCGTACCTGCGCCCGCTGTACGACGCACTGTATGATATGCTCGGCGCGGAAACGTACCAGAAATATCTCGAGCGCGGGAACATTGAGGTCGCGCCGCTGGCCTATATGCGCGGCCGGACGCTTGACGACAGCTTTATCATCCTCGACGAGGCACAGAACACGACGCGCGAGCAGATGAAGATGTTCCTGACGCGCCTCGGCTTCGGCTCGAAGATCGTTATTACCGGCGATATTACGCAGATCGACCTCCCGGCGGATAAGACCAGCGGCCTGAAGGATGCCGTGCGGATTCTGGAAAACATTCCCGATATCGCCATCTGCCGCCTGACGGCCAGCGACGTGGTGCGCCATGCGCTGGTGCAGCAGATCATTGCGGCCTACGAAAACGGCGAGAAGAAGCAGCTTCCCGCGCAGAAAAAGGTTTACAGAAGGAAATCAGACAAATGAAGCATCAAATCTACGTCCGCTATTCCAACAAGCGCGATAAAAATCCCGCGCTGACGATCCATCTGCATCGCTGCATCACGGCGGCGCTGGCTGAGCAGGGGGTGAATGTTCCCTGCGAGATCAATGTCTTAGTCACGGACGACGCCGGAATCCGCGCCGTCAACAGCGCCACGCGCGGCATTGATAAGGAGACGGATGTGCTGTCCTTTCCGATGTTCCAGTTCGTACCGGGGCAGTTTCCGGAGGACGTGTCCGACCTCGTCGACCCGCAGACCGGGCTGCTGCCGCTGGGCGATATGTGTATCTCGCTGGAGCGGGCGAAGGATCAGGCCAAGCGCTTTGGCAATACATTAAAGCGCGAGGTCGGCTATCTGACCATCCATTCCATCCTGCATCTGCTGGGCTACGACCATGTGGACGAGGGCGAAATGAAGAAGCAGATGCGCATCCGCGAGGAGATCATCGCGGCGAAGCTGGGCCTACAGCGATGATCGTCTTTCACAGAGCGACGGCGCAGGATATTGCGCTGCTCGGGCAGACGCGGCAGCGGGCGTGGGACGCGACCTATCGCGGGATTTATCCCGATACGCAGATCGACTGCTTCGACTACGCCGCGCACCGTCAAAGGGACGAGCGGCGGATTGCGGAGCAGACGGTATTTCTCATGATGGACGGCGACACGTGCGCGGGGTATTTTTACTACGGCGCGTTCCCGCATGGGCGGTATAAGGACTTTACCTTTTGCCTGAATTCGCTGTATATCCTGCCGCCCTATCAGCGAAGGGGCCTCGGCGGGCGTGTCTTTGCGTGGATGCGCGAGGTCTGTCGAGTACGCGGCGAGGAAAAATTTTTCTGCGGCTGCAATTGTCATAACGAAAAAGCACAGGCCTTTTACCTCAAAATGGGCGGCGTGGTCGGCTGCGTGGACGGCGGCCACGACAATAAGGCCGAGGACCAACTGTATTTTGAATTTTACGTAGGAGAAACGAAATGAGCCAGAAATCTGCGATGATCACCATTGCCGGCCGGCCGAACGTCGGCAAATCGACCCTTATCAACCATCTTGTCGGGGAGAAAATCGCCATCGTATCCCATAAGCCCCAGACGACGCGCAACCGCATCTGCGGCGTGATCACGCGCGGCGATACCCAGCTTGTGTTCATCGACACGCCGGGCTTCCACAAGCCGCGCACCAAGCTGGGCGACTATATGGTCAACGTCGTGAAGGAATCCGTTGCCGACGTGGATGTCGTGCTGCTCATCGTTGAGCCGATCGCAAACATCGGCCCGCAGGAGGATGCCCTCATCGCGCAGATCAAGGCGAGCAAGCTGCCCGCAATTCTCGTTATCAACAAGATCGATACCGTCGAGGATAAGGATAATCTGCTGGCCGTGATTGCGGCGTATTCGGCGGCGCATGACTTCGATGCCGTCATTCCCATTGCGGCGAAGTTCGGCGACGGCGTGCAGACGCTGCTTTCTGAGTGCGAAAAATATGCGGCGGACAGCCCGTTCTTCTTTCCGGAGGACATGACCTCCGACCAGCCGGAGCGGCAGGTGATCGCCGAGATCATCCGCGAAAAGCTCCTGTGGAACCTCGACCGCGAGATCCCGCACGGGACTGCCGTGGAAATTACGAAATTTTCCGAGCGCGATAACGGCGTAATCGATGTGGACGCGACCATCTACTGCGAAAAGGCCAGCCATAAGGGCATTATCATCGGCAAAAACGGCGCGATGCTGAAAAAGATCAGCACTGCCGCCCGCGAGGACTGCGAGCGCTTTATGGGGACGAAGGTCTTTTTGCAGACGTGGGTGAAGGTCAAGGAAAACTGGCGCGACAGCGACTTCCTCATCCGCAACTTCGGCTATCAATAAGCCAATTTTAAGCCAATTTTTACAACGAATCTTTTTGCCGTTCCGTCACAGGCTAATAGCAGCAAAAAACGGAGGACGGCGAAATGAAAAACGAAGCGTTCTGGGAGCTGTTTTTGGACACGGGCGCGCCGGAGGCCTATCTGCTCTACCGGCGCGGGAAAGAGAAAGTGGACGGGCGGAAATAGGCTCAAAGCCTGTCATTGCGAGGCCGCTTGCGGCCGTGGCAATCTCGCGGTATTGTTTTGATTTTCTGATAGATTTCGGCGAATTCGAGACTGCCTGCACGAGATTGCCACGTCGGGCTACGCCCTCCTCACAATGACACGAAGGGAGCTTGTCACCATGTCCAGACATAGGCACCCGTCGAGAGATTAAAATGTACATCAAAACAAACGGCATTGTGCTGCGGGAAATTGAATATAAAGACAGCGACAAGCTGCTGACGGTGCTGACGCAGGAGCTTGGCAAACGGACGTTCCGTGCGCGGGGCGTGAAAAGCAGCCGAAGCCGCCTGAAATCCGCCTGTCAGCTGCTGGCCTATTCGGAATTCACGGTGCTGGAAACCCACGACCGCTACGTCATCACCGAGGCGGTCACGCGGGAGATGTTTCCCGAGCTGCGGGAGAATATTGAGCTGCTGTCGCTTGCGTCGTATTTCGTCCAGCTGACGGACGCGGTGGCGCAGGAGGGCGACGAGGCGACGGAGCTGCTGTCCCTGCTGCTCAACGCGCTCTACGCGCTGGCGAAGCTCAAGCGGCCGCAGGCGCTGGTCAAGGCGGTGTTTGAGCTGCGGTTGGCGTGCATCTCCGGCTTTTTGCCCGATCTGCGCGGCTGCGCCGTCTGCGGGCGGGAGGACAGCGACCGGTTTAACATCACGCAGGGCGTTTTGCAGTGCTCCGGCTGCTCGAGCGGAGAATTAGAGGGCATCCGGATGCCGGTCAGCGCGGGAACGCTGGCGGCGATGCGCTTTATCGCCGAGGGCGATCCGAAGCGGCTGTTTTCCTTCCGCCTGTCCGAGCAGTCGCTCCGTGAGCTGAACGACATTACCGAGAGCTATCTCTCCATGCGGCTTGAACGCGGCTTTTTTACGCTCGACCTATACAAATCCCTGTTTATCTGAGGAATACTACCATGACAGAACTATATGAAAAATCATTAAAGAAGCTGGAGCTGGACGCGGTGCTTTCGCAGCTTGCCGACTGTGCGCAGAGCGCAGCGGGCAAGGAGCGGTGCCTGGCGCTTCAGCCGATGACCGATGCGGACGACATTCGTCTTGCCCTCGGGCAGACGAGCGCTGCGTGCAGGCTCGTGACGCTCAAAGGCTCGCCGTCCTTCGGCGGGCTGACGGAGATCGCGCCGTCGCTGGAGCGGGCCGACCGCGGCGGCTGCCTGAATCCGACGGAGCTGCTGCGCATCGCTGCCGTGCTCAAGTGCATCCGCGCGGCGAAGGCCTATTATAACGGCGACTATACCCAGACGGTGCTCGACGTATATTTTCAGGAGCTTTCGCCGAATCGCTATCTGGAAGAGAAAATCACAACGTCCATCCTCTCTGAGGACGAAATTGCCGATGCGGCCAGCAGTGAGCTTGCCGACATCCGCCGCCATATGCGCATCCAGAGCGCCAAGGTGAAGGAATCGCTGCAAAAGATCATTTCCTCGCCGTCGTATGCAAAATATCTGCGCGACCCGATCATCACCCTGCGCGGCGACCGCTATGTTGTGCCGGTCAAGAGCGAGTATAAGAGCGAGATACCCGGCCTTGTGCACGACGTTTCGTCCACCGGCAGCACGTTTTTCATCGAGCCGATGTCCGCCGTCAACGCGAACAACGCCCTGCGGGAGCTGCTGATTCGCGAAAATAAGGAAATCGAGCGCATTCTGGCCGAGCTTTCGGCGGAGGCGGCGTCCTTCCGCGAGGGGATTTGCCACAGCTATGAGATGCTGGTGAGCCTCGACGTAGTCTTTGCCAAGGCGCGGTATTCGCACAAGCTCGACGCGATGGAGCCGGAGGTGCGGACCGACGCACGCATTGAGCTGAACCGCGCGCGGCATCCGCTCATCGACAAAAAGACCGTCGTGCCGATCACGGTGCGGCTCGGTACTGATTTTGACACCCTCATCATCACCGGCCCGAACACCGGCGGCAAGACCGTTACGCTCAAAACGCTGGGCCTGCTGACCCTGATGGCCGAGTGCGGCCTGCATATTCCGGCCGACCACGGCAGTGTGGTTTCCGTCTTTGCGCGCGTGCTTGCCGATATCGGCGACGAGCAGTCGATCGAGCAGTCGCTGTCCACGTTCTCGGCGCATATGAAGAACATCGTCGAGATCGTCGGCCAGTGTGACGATGAGACGCTGGTGCTCTTTGACGAGCTGGGCGCGGGAACTGACCCCGCCGAGGGCGCGGCGCTGGCGATGGCGCTGATCGAATTTTGCCGCCAGTGCGGCAGCCGCGTTGCCGCGACGACGCATTACGCAGAGCTGAAGCTCTATGCCATGCGGACGGAGAAGGTCATGAACGCCTCGTGCGAATTCGACGTGGAAACGCTGCGGCCAACCTACCGGCTGCTCATCGGCATTCCCGGCAAATCCAATGCGTTCGCCATTTCCAAGCGCCTCGGCCTGTCCGACGTGATCGTCGATAAGGCGAAGAGCATGGTCAGCGAGAACGACAAGAACTTTGAGGACGTTCTGAATCAATTGGAGCAGCAGCGCCAGCAGATGGAGCAGGCAAAGCTCGAGGCCGAGCGGCTGAAGCTCGAAACCGAGCAGATGAAGTCGAAATCCGAGGCATATTACGACGAGATCAAGCGCGAGCGCGAGAAGGCCATGCGGGCTGCCCGCGCCGAGGCACAGGCCATCGTCGATCAGGCGCGGCGCAATGCCAACGAGGTTGCCGAGGAGCTGAAGCAGCTGCGCAAGCAGCTTCGCGACACCGCCGACACGCAGGGCATCAATGCCAAGCAGACCGAGCTGCGCCGCAAGCTCAACGAAACGGAGGACGCGATTGCCGGTAAGGAGACCGCGCCGGAGCGCCCCAACCCCTCGCGGGCCATCAAGGTCGGCGACACGGTGGAGCTGCTGCGGTTTGGGACGCGGGCATCGGTGCTGGCGATCAACGCCGACGGCAGCTATCAGCTCCAGGCGGGCATCATGAAGGTCACGGCGAAGCCCGAGGAGGTCTATCTCATCGAGGACGCGCAGCAGCAGACGAAGAAGATCGTCGAGCGTGCTGCCCGCGAGTTCCGCAACCGTCCGGCACCGACGGAGCTGGATCTGCGCGGCATGTCGGCGGGGGAGGCAATCGCTGTGCTCTCCAACTTTATCGACGGCGCGATGCTGGCGAATCTGTCGCAGGTGCGCATTATCCACGGCAAAGGCTCCGGCGTACTGCGTAAGGCGGTGCAGGACGAACTGAAGCACAACCGTGCCGTCAAGCGCTACCGCCTCGGCGTTTACGGCGAGGGAGAGGACGGCGTTACCATCGCTGAATTGGTATAAATTCTTCGGAAATTTGTTGACAAATCGCATTTTTTTGCGTATATTATCTGTTAGTACTTCGCAGCAGAGCCTGCGGAGCTGAAGGGGTGACAATCGTGTACACAGAGAAAACCGTTGTGACATGCGAATCGGGTCTGCATAATAAGCAGGCGACATACTTCATCCAGAAGGCGAACGAGTTCCGTTCCAGCATCTGGATTGAGGCCGATGATCGCAGAATGAATGGCAAGAGCTTGCTTGGCGTCCTCTCGATGGGCATTACCACCGGTACGGAGATCAGCCTGATCGCGGAAGGCCCCGACGAGGAAGCGGCGGTCAAGACGCTCAGCGCAATGCTCGTGAAGGACGTATATTGATCGAAACGTTCCGCCTCTGTCCCAAACGCAAGCGTTTGGGACAGATTTTTCTAGGGGAAGCATATGACACGCGAAGAATTGAAACTTGCGGCGCTGTCGCTGCCGTATGAGCCGGGCGTCTATCTGATGAAGGACGCCACCGACACGGTGATCTATGTCGGCAAGGCGAAGAAGCTGAAAAACCGCGTTTCGCAGTATTTTCAGGACACCGCATCGCACAATGCCAAGACGAGGCGCATGGTGTCGCAGGTGGATCATTTCGAAACGATTGCGGCGGCGACGGAATTTGAGGCGCTGGTGCTCGAGTGCTCGCTCATCAAGCACTATATGCCGAAATACAATATCCTCCTCAAGGACGACAAGGGCTATCCCTATCTGCGCATCGACCTGCGGGAGGCCTATCCGGAATTCACGCTGGCAAACCGCGCCGTCAACGACGGGGCGCAGTACTTTGGCCCCTACGGCAGCCGCGGGCGGACGCAGCAGGTGGTCCAGACCATCCGCACGGCGCTGCGCCTTCCGCGCTGCGGCAAGAAGTTCCCGCGTGATATCGGCAAGGAGCGGCCCTGCCTGAATTTCCAGATGGGCCTCTGCGACGGCTGGTGCAGACCGGAAAAATCTCAGGTGGAGTACCATCGACTGATTGAGCAGGGCGTGGCGCTTCTGCAGGGCAAGCACAGAGAGCTTTCCCTCTCGTTGCGCGAGGAGATGGAGGCGGCGGCAGAACGGCTGGAATTTGAGCAAGCCGCGCAGCTGCGCGACCGCCTGCGCGCAATTGAGCTGCTGTCGCAGAAGCAGCTGGTCACCGCCGCGACGATGGCCGACACGGATGTGATCGGCTGGTATTCCACGGAGGCCAAATCCTGCTTTGCCGTGCTGCACTTTGTCCGCGGCAACCTGATGGACAAGGATTACGAGCTGCTGCGGCTTCCCGAGGACGAAAACGAGGCGATTTCCGCGCTGCTCAAGCAGTACTATCTGCAGCGCGGCAGCGCACCAAAGCGAATTCTGCTGCCCTGCGCGATGGACGACGCGGAGCTGTTTGCGCAGCTCCTGCTGGAAAAGCTGGGGCGGCAGGTGCGAATTTTCATGCCGCAGCGCGGCAACGGACGGAAGCTTGTGGAGCTTGCCGACAAAAACGCCCGCGAGGAAGCCGAGCGCGCGACCTCGGCCGCCGAACGCATCAACGGAACGCTGGCGCTCCTCGGCTCGATGCTGGGCCTGCCGGAGCCGCCGCAGCGGCTGGAGGCCTATGATATTTCCAACACGGCGGGGACGGATATTGTCGCGTCGATGGTCGTGTTTGCCGACGGCAAGCCGAAAAAGAGCGATTACAAGCGCTTCAGGCTGGAAAATATGGACGAGCAGGACGACTACGCCTCCATGCGGCAGGTGCTGACCCGCCGGTTCCGGCATTATCTGGACGGCGACAAGGGCTTTGCCGAGCGGCCGGACGCGCTGCTGATCGATGGCGGCATCCAGCATGCGCAGACCGTGAAGGCGGCGCTGCAGGAGCTGGGGCTGTCTCTTCCGATTTTCGGCATGGTCAAGGACGACCGGCACCGCACGCGTGCGCTGGTCACGCCGGACGGCGCGGAGATCGGCATTCAGACCGTTCCGGCGGTCTTTGCCCTGATCAGGCGGATTCAGGAGGAGGTCCACCGCTTTGCCATCACGTACCACCGCACGCTGCGCAGCAAGCGCATGAAAGGCTCGCAGCTGGACGAAATCCCGGGCATCGGCGAAAAGCGGCGGCTGGCGCTGCTCAAGCGCTTTGGCTCCATCGCCGCGATCCGCGCAGCGAGCGTGGAGCAGCTTGCAACGCTGCTGCCGCTGCCGGCGGCACGGGCGGTTTATGACCATTTTCATGCACAGGAGTAAGCAATGAGAGTTATTACGGGCACGGCGCGCGGGACGAATCTCAAGGCGCCGGACGGCTTGCTGACCCGCCCGACGGCGGATCGGGTGAAGCAGGCGCTGTTTAATATCATTCAGTACGAAATCGCCGGAGACGTCCTCGACCTGTTCGCAGGCTCGGGCCAGCTTGGCATTGAGGCGCTCAGCCGGGGCGCAGGCCGCGCCGTTTTCGTCGACGAGCGGGCCGACGCGCTGGCGGTCGTGCGCGAAAATTTGCGCCGTACCCATTTGACTGAAAAGGCCGAGGTCGTGCGAGGGGATTACCTCAATTACCTGTCCGGCTGCCGTCGGCGCTTCCGCATTATTTTCTTAGACCCGCCTTATGCAGAAAAATATTTGGAAAATGCAATAAAACGCATCTCCGAAATTGACATTTTGACGGAAGGTGGTATAATTGTTTCAGAACGCCCTGCGGAAAAGCGGCTTGATGAGCACTTTTCCGGTCTGGTGCGCTCGAAGGACTATGTCTATGGCAAGACGGCCATTACCATCTTCCACCGCGAAAAGGATATCGAATGAAAATTGCTGTTTATCCGGGTAGCTTTGATCCGGTCACCAACGGACACCTGAACATCATTGAGCGCGCGGCGCGGCTGTTTGACCGCCTGATCGTCTGCGTGATGGTCAACTGCGATAAGCGTCCGCTGTTTACCCTTGCGGAGCGGGAGAATCTGCTCCGCCGCGTTACCGCCCACCTTCCGAACGTTACCGTCGACAGCCACGACGGACTGCTGGCCGAGTATGCCGAGGAGCATAACTGCTGCACTATCATCAAAGGCCTGCGCGCCGGTTCGGACTTTGAAAAGGAATTCCAGATGGCGATGATCAACCGCAAGCTCAATCCGCGGCTGGATTCGCTGTTTCTGACGGCGGAGCATCAGTATATGTACCTCAGTTCCAGCGCGGTGAAGGAAATGGGTTACTACGGCGCAGACCTGAGCGACTTTCTCCCGAAAGAGATCGCGGGAGAGTTTTATGAACGAATCAGAAATACAGTAAAATAACAGGAGGCAATAGTATGAACGAACATGGCATCGAGGAATTGATCGGTACCTTATATGCGCTGATCCAGGATGCAAAGAATGTCCCCTTCAGCGGCGATAAGTGCGCCGTGGAGCGCGAGCGTGCGCTTGATCTTCTGGACGAGATTTCCAATAAGCTTCCCAGTGAGCTGAAGCAGGCCAAGACCATCGTCGAGTCCCGCAATGAGCTGGTCACCAGCGCGAAGCGCGAGGCGGAGGGCATTCTGAAGTCCGCGCAGGCGCAGGCGCGTCAGCTTGTATCGAGCGAGGCGGTCTATCAGGAGGCGCGTTCGCAGGCGAATGAAATGGTTCGCACCGCGCAGGATAAGATCAAGGAGCTGAAGCAGGTCACGTTTGACTATATGGACGACTCCATCCGTCAGACGGAGGAGGCCATCGCCGAGGCGCTTGCGCAGGTTCGCGATTCCCGCGCCAAGTTCCGCGCTGTCGCTGCGCCGCAGACCCGTGCGGCTGCGCCTGCGCAGACCGAATCGCCGATCATTGAAGATATTTAATGAAAATAACAAACAGGTCAGTTCTTCCGGAATTGACCTGTTTTTTCACCGGAGGTTACTATGGATTATCTGGAACGTTATGAAGCATGGTGCGCCAGCCCTGCGCTGACGGCTGAGGAAAAGACGGCGCTGGATGTGATGCGCGGCGATGACGAGCGGCTCAAGGGCTGCTTCGGCGCGGAGCTGGCCTTCGGCACCGCGGGTATCCGCGGAATTATGGATCTCGGCACGAACCGGCTGAACGACTACACCGTCCGCCGCACGGCACAGGGCCTTGCTGCGTGGCTTATCGGCACGGAGCTGCCGAAAAAGTGCGCCATTGGCTATGACTCCCGCCACAATTCCCGCCGTTATACCGAAATCTGCGCCGCCGCATTGGCAGAGCGCGGCGTTCATGTGTATGTCTATCATGAGCTGGCCCCGACGCCGATGCTCTCGTTTGCTGTGCGGCAGCTCGGCTGCGGCTGCGGCATCGTCGTTTCCGCCAGCCACAACGCGGGCGCGTACAACGGCATCAAATGCTACGGCCCCGACGGCTGCCAGATGACAGACGCACCGGCGGCAATTGTCTACGACGAGATCGAGCGCATCCCGTACTTCGTCCCGACGAAGGAGAGCTTTGACTATTACATGGCAAACCGTGACGTGGAGTTCATTCACCCGTCGCTCTGGGAGAAGTACTATGAAACGGTGTTGGCCGAGCGCCTCGCGACCATGCCGTCGGACAATCTGAATCTGCTCTACACGCCGCTGTGCGGCACGGGCAATAAGCCGGTGCGCACGGTGCTCGGGCGCATCGGGGTCAATGTTGACGTCGTGAAGGTGCAGGAGCTGCCGGACGGCGATTTCAAAACCTGCGAGTACCCGAATCCGGAGACGGACGCCGCGCTGAACGAGAGCTATAAGATTGCGCGGCAGACGCATCCCGACCTCATTCTCGGCACCGACCCGGACTGCGACCGCGTGGCCGTCGCCGTGCCAGAGGGGGACGGCTTCCGAAAGCTGACGGGCAACGAGCTGGGCTGCCTGCTGCTGGACTACATCCTCGGCGAGCTGACGGCGCAGGGCCGCCTGCCTGCCGACCCCGTCGCGGTCAAGAGCATCGTCTCCACGCCGATGGCCGACAAGGTCGCGGCGAAGTACGGCGTGAAGATGCGCAGCGTCCTGACCGGCTTCAAGTACATCGGCGGCGAAATCCTCGCGCTCGAGGAAAAGGGCGAGGAAAACCGCTTTGTGTTCGGCTTTGAGGAAAGCTGCGGCTATCTCAAGGGCACGTATGCCCGCGACAAGGATGCGGTCGTGGCCTCCGTGCTGACTTGCGACCTTGCGGCGAAGCTCAAGCGTGAGGGGATGAATCTTGCGCAGAAGATGGACGCGCTCTACGCCGAGCTGGGCTGGCACGAGGCGCGGGTCATCAGCATCGAACTGAAGGGGCCGAACGCGATGGAGCTTTCGGCGCAGTTTATGGCGAATTTCCGCGCCCATACGCCGACGGCGCTCTGCGGCATTCCCGTGACGGAGCTGACCGACTATGCCGCTCGGGTGACGAAAAACTGCGCAACCGGCGCGGAAACGCCCGTGGCTCTGCCGAAATCCAACGTCCTTTCCCTCGCGCTCGGCGAAAAGGGGAGCGTGATTGTCCGCCCGTCCGGCACGGAGCCGAAGGTTAAGCTGTATCTTACCGCCGTGGATAACGACCGCGCCGCTGCGCAGGCGCTGCTCGACGGTCTGGCCCAGGAGCTGGCCGCCTTCGCCCCACAGCAGTAAAAAACTCGGACTTGACAAACCCCAAAATATCCGGTATCATGAGCTTAATATTGAAAACGCGCGGAAAAAGAGGAGTAGGTAAGCCTCGTTTGCAGAGATGGGACGGTTGGTGCAAGTCCCGACAGAGCTTGCTGAAGGTCGCTTTGGAGCGGGCGGGCTGAACGGTTTTTTCATAGGCCCGCACGGGTGCTCCCGTTACAGAGCCGGAGCGGTACGATTCCGCTCGTTAAGTGTCCGCAGTTTTGCGGAAATTCAGGTGGTACCGCGGAAAGCTTTTTCGCCCTGAGCTGTTGTCGGCTCAGGGCGATTTTTTTCAGAAGGAGAAAGACTTATGGCAAGAGAATTACCGAAAACCTACGATCCGAAAGAGGTAGAGGCGAAGCTGTATCAGTTCTGGATGGACGGCGGCTATTTCCATGCCGAGCCGGACGAGAGCAAGAAGCCCTTTACGATCGTTATGCCGCCCCCTAATGTGACCGGTCAGCTCCATATCGGCCACGCAATGGACGACACGGCGCAGGACACGCTCATCCGCTTCAAGCGGATGCAGGGATATAACGCGCTGTATCTGCCCGGCGTGGATCATGCCGGCATTGCAACGCAGATCAAGGTCGAGGAAATGCTGCGGAAGGAAAAGGGTCTGACCCGTCATGACATCGGACGGGAGGAGT
>CAKUNB010000013.1 GCA_934668285.1 uncultured Oscillospiraceae bacterium
ATGAGGTAAGCCTTGTTAAATACGATATTCTTGGTTTGAAGAATATTGAGATTATCAAGGATGCGTATGACTAAATTGGACTTCCGTATCCAAAGTCGCATGAGATTAACTGGTCTGATGAAGCCGTATGGAAAGATATGCTTCGCTCGCCTGTTGGGGTGTTCCAGTTTGAAGGAGATTTCGCACATTCCATGTTGAGGCAGTATGTTCCTCATAGCATCTTTGACATGTCGTTGATTACTGCAGCATTAAGACCGTCCGGTGCTTCTTATCGTGATGATTTGATGCAACATAAGCCGCACAAGAATCCGTCAGCAATTATCGACGATCTTCTGAAAGACAATAACGGATATTTGATCTATCAGGAGGATGTTATTAAGTTCTTGCAACAGATTTGCGGCTTTTCTGGTTCTGACGCAGATAACACGCGCCGTGCTATTGGTCGTAAGGATGAAGAGCGTTTGAAAAAAGCGCTTCCTCAGATTCTTGAGGGATATTGTGAAAAGTCAACGCAGCCGCGTAACATTGCGGAGCAGGAAGCGAAAGAGTTCCTACAAATTATCGAAGACGCTTCCAGCTATATGTTCGGTTATAATCATTCAATTGGTTATTGTATGATTGGCTATTTGTGTGCCTATCTCCGTTATTATTATCCGTTTGAGTTCATCACTGCATATTTGAACAATGCAAATAACGAGGATGATATTAAAAACGGAAGCGCACTTGCCGAACTGTATGGAATTCAGATTGTTCCTCCGAGGTTTGGCTTGTCAAAAGACAAGTATCTGTTTGATAAGAAGTCTCAGGTAATTGCTAAGGGCATTGAGTCTATCAAATACATGAACAGCACTGTGGCGAATGAGTTGTACGAAATCTCTCAAAAGCATAAGCCAAATACTTTCATGGAGCTGCTGTGTCTAATGGCGGTTGAAAGCTCGTTAGATACGAGACAAAGAGATATCCTTATCAAGATTGACTACTTTAGAGATTTTGGTAATATCCCAGAGCTAAGCAGAATCGTCAGTTTCTTCTCATTCTTCAAAAATGGCACAGCAAAGCGAGTTCAGAAAGATAAGCTGAGCGATGAAATGATTAAGCTGGTTTCTCAGTATGGCACAGATAAAAACAAAGACGGAACATCTGGTAAATCATTTGTGATTACAGATATTGGCGGTTTGCTTGTAGCCTGTGAGAAAGCTGTAAAATCACTGAATCTCCCCGATGTTGATTTGAAAAATAAGATTCAGACGCAGCTTGAGCTTATGGGGTATATTGATCTGACAACAAAAAAGCCAGAAGATCGCCGTAAGCTTCTGATTACGGATGTGTTTCCCCTTGTAAGCAAAAAGGATAATAACATCTGGGGATATGCAGTTCAAACAAGGTCAATCGGTAGTGGCAAGGCTGCGCGGCTTACTATTCGTAGCTACCGATATAAAAAGAATCCTATTAAGAGATTCGATATTATTCAGGCAAAAGAGTTAGGAAAAAACAAGAGTGGGTATTGGTATTTGCTCGATTACGAACTAATTGCCTAAACAAGAAAGGACGTAACGAACATGTGTGGTAAACACTTAGCAAAACGCAAAAAAAATCACGCACCGCTGGTTGCTGTACTTGCAATCTGCGCTATCGTGGCTGTTGTTATTACAGAAGTGATAAGCTGTTCTCAGGACGCAAAGGCGTATGAGTTTTATGATTCGTACAGTTATCCAGTGACTACATCATATGTAACTCCGTCGAAAGAAATTGTTGTAGACAACACGGAAGAATTTGATGTTAAAGCTGAGGACATTGAGTATGTCGATGTTGAATTTGCAGATTTGGTTATAAGCGAACCAGAACCAGTTGTCGAATCAGAGCCGCAGTATTCGGAAGAAGATCTTGATTTACTTGCGAGGTTGATGACGGCAGAAATGGGAAGCGAATGGGTTTCGGATGAGGTGCAGTTATATGTCGGCAGCGTACCACTTAACAGAATGAAGAGCGATGCTTTTCCAGGTGAGACATTATACGATGTGATTTATCAAGAAGGTCAATACTCCCCGACTTGGACTGGCGCAATTAACAACACACCAGATGAACGCACGATTGAAAATGCCAAGAAACTTCTAACAGAAGGTAGCGTTTTGCCAGAAAATGTTGTGTTCCAAGCGAATTTTAAGCAAGGCGATGGTGTTTACTATGAATACTATGATGAGATCCTTGGCACAACCACTTATTTTTGCTACTTAGGAAATAGTTAAACAATCGGAGGAATGAAGATTGAAGATTGTAAAACCAAATGCTGAACTTATGTTTGCCCCCAATAATGATGATCTTTTTGCATTAAAGCACTTAGAGTCAGTCGGGAGAACATGCTATAAGAGCGAAAACAATATTACCGATGATTCGTGTATCAATTTTGTTTCCGGAATTATTAAGCGTGGACATGAAGCCGTTATTGAACACTATTCTTTCATCTATGAGCTGAATGATGTGAGCTTGGACAGTCTTGAGTTTTTAATTAAAAATCTGTCTGATAATGGATTCAATAGTTACCTTCGTATTACATACGATAAGCGTCCGGTTGTTTCTGGAAATGTGAGAGCATGGAGAGAACTTTTCAAGTGGGCGACAAAGCTTGGATACCGTATTCCTGGATATATGAAGTCATTTGTATATGCGTATCCTTTGTTTTTCCCAGAATACAAAGACTCGTTGTTTTCAACAGAGGTAGATGAAGATTATGTGTTTACACCATTGAGTGTAGCTGGTTTGCATGGCGATATCGAGCTGCTGACGCATGTTGATATCACAGCTCGTCTTACAAACGACCGTGGCGTGTCTCACGAGGAAGTCCGCCATCGCCCAGCGAGTTTTGCGCAGGAAAGTACACGATACTGCAACTATTCTAAGGACAAATTTGACAATACGATTTCCTATATTGATCTTTTTGGCGGTATGGAGCTTGATAACAAGGTCAAAAGAATGTCTGCAAATGAAAAATCTGCAATTTATGATGAATGGGTATCGGCCTGTGAAGATGCAGAGCGTCACTACTTCAAAATGCTTGAGCTTGGGGCAACTCCGCAGATTGCTCGTTCCGTGCTAAATAACTCTACAAAAACAGAAATTTGCATTACGATGAATCTTGCTGAATGGAGGCACTTCTTTACCTTGCGACTCTCACCGGCAGCGCATCCGCAAATGCGTGAAGTAGCGTCTATGCTACTTGATCGGTTTGATACGGAATTTCCTCAGTATCATAAATATGTTGGGGTGAGCGAATGAAAGTGATTTGTATTTCTGGTAAAGCGCAACACGGGAAAGATACATCTGCAAATTTACTTCGTGAGGAATTAGTTAATCAATGTCAAAGCGTCCTTGTAACGCACTATGCCGATTTGCTGAAGTACATCTGCCGTAATTTCTTTGATTGGGACGGAAAGAAAGACGATGCTGGTCGCAAGCTTTTACAGTATGTTGGGACGGATGTGGTTCGTCAGAAGCGTCCGGATTTCTGGGTGAGTTTTCTCGTCAATGTACTCGATCTGTTTCCAGATGAATGGGATTATGTTTTAATTCCGGATTGTCGTTTTCCAAACGAAATTGAGGCTATGAGAAACGCTGGCTTTGATGTAACGCATTTACGAATTGTGCGACCAAATTTTAATAGTCCACTCACAGTGGAGCAACAGCAGCATCCGTCAGAAACAGCGCTTGATAGCTACCATGCAGATTATGTGATTTGCAACGATGGTACAATCTCAGATCTAAAACGCAAACTATCAAATTGGCTTGGAGGTGAACAGCATTAAGCGTTTGACAATTCTTATTGATATGGACGATGTGTTAGAAAACCTTGTTGAATGTTGGGTTGCTGCGCTGAACCGAAAACACGGAACTACGGTTAAGCCAGAAGATATCACAAACTGGCTGATCGGTGAATTCTTCCCGTCTCTTACAAAAGAAGAACTGTTTGCCCCTTTGAATGATCCAGCATTCTGGGGAAATCTTTCTCCTATGCCGTTCGCACAGGATGTTATTTGCCGGCTGATTGACGATGGACATTTGGTTCGGGTTGTAACTTCGTCTTACTACAACACCGTTCCGCCAAAGATGACTTGGCTATTTAAGCATTATCCGTACCTATGTTGGAAAGATGTCATTATTGCACATGACAAGAAACTTATTAACGGTGACGTTCTGATTGATGACGGCGTTCACAATCTCGAAAACGCAAAATACAAAAAGCTTCTTTTTGATCAGCCGCACAACAGAAGCTATAACGCAGAAGAAAATGGCATGATTCGTGTTCACGATTGGAACGAGATTTACCGTGCTATTTGCGAAATCGCAGGAGGCGAAGAATGATTACAGAAATTCGGAAAAGAGACGGTCGTATTGAACCGTTTGATGCAAGTAAAATTGCCAATGCAATTACAAAGGCGATGGTATCTGTCGATGAAGTCGATGGCGATGTAGCTTTGCGCGTTACAAGCAAAATCTCAAATTCTAACCTTTCTGGAGTTGTTGATGTTGAGCAGATTCAGGACATGGTTGAAGACGGTTTGATGGGAAGCCGCTGTAAGAAGACTGCGAAAGCTTACATCAAGTATCGTGAGAAACGCAATCAGGAGCGCCAGAAGAACAACGAACTGAATAAGCAGATTGAAGATATCCTCTTGTGCAACAATGTTCAAAACCAGAACGCAAATGTCGATGAGCATTCGTTTGGCGGCAGAAAATTTGAAAGCGCAAATGTACTCCACAAAAATATTGCAATGAATGTGTTTGTACGACCTGAGGTTGCGCAGGCTCATAGGGAGTCGAGAATCTATCTGCACGATTTGTCAGAGTACGATATTGGAGATCATAACTGCCTATTTGCAGATCTTGGACGATTGCTCCATAACGGCTTTGCCACAAGAAATGGTGATGTTCGCCCAGCAAACAGCTTTTCTACGGCCTGCCAGCTTATCGCTGTTATTTTCCAGATTCAGAGTCAGGTTCAGTTTGGCGGAGTCGCATCTTGCCATATTGACTATGATCTTGCTCCGTTTGTGAAAAAGAGTTTTGTCAAAAAGTATGTCATGGCTCTTGTAAAAGCAAGCGCAGAATTTGGAGAAACTGACTTTTCTATTATGACAGATGAAGAGCTTGATGATTTTATCAAGAAAATCAAGCCTGTAATTTTAGAGCGCGTCGGTTTATCCGAAAGCGATATTTATATCGACAACAAGGCGAACCTTGATCCTGTTATGTACAATCAGGCGTATTTTGACTTGATGTGTGAGGGCAAACAGTCGGCACAAAGCTTGTATCACAATCTGAACACACTGGAAAGCCGCGCGGGATCTCAGATTCCGTTTACATCAATCAATTTTGGTACGGACACATCGACAGAGGGCAAGCTCGTTTCAAAGTGGCTTATGGCTGCAAGTCTTGATGGTATTGGCAAATATCACCTCACACCAATTTTCCCAATCAGTATCTTCAAGTACAAAAACGGTGTGAACGCTCATAATGGTGATCCGAACTACGATATCAAAAAGCTTGCCATTAAGTCACTGAGCAGAAGAATTTATCCCAATATTGTCAACTGCAATTTCTCAGGAAACATTGAAGAACCTGGCAATCCAGATACGGAGATGGCAACAATGGGTTGTAGAACGATGATGGGATATGACAGAAATGGGCTTGGATATTCTAAACTTGGGCGCGGAAATGTTTGCCCGACTACAATCAACCTCCCGAAGCTTGGTATCAAACATGGTATTTGTCTTGGCGAGCGTGATACCGCTGATTTAGACGGATTCTGGGAAGAGCTTGACGAAGTGCTACATCTTACAGAAATGTCCCTTGTAGACCGATTCTATCATGTGTGCAAACAGTCCGTTGCCTCTGCAAAGTTTATGTATGGCAATGGAACGATCGCAGATTATGATAAGGCTTCTTATAAGGGCATTTACGAAGCGATGAAGCATGGAACTCTCGCCGTTGGCTATATCGGTATTGCAGAGATGTGTCAGGCGCTTTTTGGAAAAGATCATTCTGAAGATGATGAGGTCTGGAAGTTTGCATTGAGCGTCGTAAAACACATTTATGATTTTTGCGTAGAGGCAAGCGAAAAGCACGGGCTGAACTTCTCATGCTATGCTACGCCGGCAGAAAATCTGTGCCGCACTTATGCTACTGCTTTGAAAAAGGAATTCGGTGTAATTCCGAAAGTAACAGATCGTGAGTATATCACAAATTCTCACCATGTTCCCGTTTGGCAGAAGGTATCTATCTACAGAAAGCTTGAATTGGAAGCTCCGTTCTGCAAGTATCCGACTGGCGGCTGCATTACCTATATCGAACTGGAAAGCTCGATTATGAAGAACGAAAAGGCTGTTGAAGATATCATTGACTACGCTATGTCGCTTGATATTCCGTATCTTGCATTTAACTTCCCGATTGACTCATGCCTCAAGTGTGGGTATCAGGGTGAGATTGGATATAACTGCCCCAAGTGCGGCAATACGGAAATTCAGCGTCTTCGTCGAGTTACCGGATATCTTACGACAGATTACCGTAATTTCAATGCTGGAAAAATCAAAGAATGCCTTGATCGAGTTAAGCACAGCAACTATACAGACTTCAATCAAATGAAGGATGATGCTGAGTGAATGTATCTGGCATTAACTTTGAATCCATAGCGGATGGTGATGGTGTTCGGGTTGTGGTGTATATTAGCGGCTGTTTGCACAACTGCAAGGGATGCCACAATCCAACATCCCACTCTTTCACGGCTGGCAGACCTTTTACAGAAGAGCTGCAGCGTGAGGTTATAGAGTACATCAAGAAAACACCATTTATTTCTGGATTAACATTAAGCGGTGGAGATCCTATGTATTCTGCAAGTGAGCTTGTGCCGTTTGTGACAGCTTTGAAAGAGGATATAAAAGATATCTCCGTGTGGATTTACTCAGGATTTAGCTATGAAAAAATACTGGAAAACAGTGAAATGCTAAGTCTTTTATCATTGTGTGATGTGCTTGTTGATGGAGAGTTCATTCTTGAGCAGAGAGATATGACGCTTTGCTATAAAGGAAGCTCAAATCAAAGAATCATTGACATTCCCAAATCGCTCTCATCTGGAGAGATTATTCTATGGAAAAGCGAGGTAGTCGCAGTTGAACAGAATTGCAAAGTTTGAAAAGTTGAGCAAGCAGCAGTTCGCGGAAGCTATGCTTAACACCTTTGGAAATATTTTTACAGCAAACATTGATGATGTATCGCTCCCTGTCCGTGCGACCTCTGGATCGGCAGGATATGATTTTGTCAGCCCAATTTCATTTGAACTTGCCGCTGGTGAGTCAATCAAAGTCCCAACTGGTATCCGTGTTAATATCCGAGAAGGCTGGTGGCTCGCTATTGTTCCTCGTAGTAGCCTTGGCTTCAAGTATCGGATGCAGCTTGATAATACCGTTGGTGTAGTCGATAGCGATTATTACCATTCAGATAATGAGGGACATATTTTCGTGAAAATTACAAATGACAGCCGCGATGGAAAGTCACTTGTGGTAAACGCGGGTGATAAATTCGCGCAGGCCATTTTTCTTCCTTATGGCATTACATATGACGATGCAGCAAGTGGGATTAGAAATGGCGGTTTTGGATCTACGAATACTCCCCATGTAATTGAGTTTGGACAGGCAGAAAAGGTCGGCTAAATAGCGTGGAATTAGACAGAGTTTATAATGTGGACTGTCTGATCGGAATGAGGGAGATTGCGGATGAATCTATTGATATGATCTTTTGTGATCTCCCTTATGGGGTAACTAAGAACAAGTGGGATTCTGTTATTCCACCAGAATTGCTCTGGGCGCAATACAAAAGAATCATCAAACCAAATGGTGCAATCCTTTTGTTCGGTCAAGATAAGTTTACGGCTAAGATGATGTTGTCAAATGAAAAACTACATCGTTACAACATCATTTGGCGTAAGGTTTTGAAAAGCGGATTTCTGAATGCGAACAGAATGCCGCTACGAGAACATGAAGATATCATGGTCTTTTATAAATCGCAGCCAGTCTATAATCCACAAATGGTAAAAGGACAAAAGAATCATAGTAAAGGTAAAGCAAAGGGCGAAAATGCGGAAGATATTCTGAATAATCGCGTGTACGGTGCGTATAAAGTCGTAGAAACGACCGGAGACATGAAACACCCGTCTTCGATTTGGGAGTTTCCAAAGTCTCATCCGTCTGTTGCAATCAGCTCAACTGAGAAACCTATTGAACTATGCAGATATGCAATTCGCACCTTTACGAATCCAGGCGCAGTTGTTCTTGATAATTGTTGTGGTTGTGGTTCTATTCCGATTGCTGCAAAGCTTGAAGGACGTCATTACATAGGCATGGATAATGGCGTTTGCGATAATAAAAAGAGTAAATATTTTGGAATGCCTTGGGCTGATGTTGCAACACAGCGCTTGGCGGAAATTGCGTGAGGTGTGATATGTACTATTGTGTTGGCAGATGCGGTTCTGAGATTCTTGTAGAGCTTGGTTGCAACGGAGAATGTGTAGCGACTTGTGGTTACTGTCGCTGTATGCAGGGCGATGAATGTTTTGATCCTACGGAGCTTTGTGATGGCTGCTCAATGTGCAAAAGCGAGGATCGTTATGCCTAATGAAAATTTGAACTTAGTTCCAGCAATTCGCGCGATTGAAGAACAAATTAGCGAGCTGAATAGTGAATATGTAAAGAAGATTACACCATACAAAGAGAGTTTAGCTAAGCTCAAAGAAATCAATACAGCTTGCGAAACATGCTGTGGAACAGGAAAAGTGTTTAGGCGTTCATGCGCAGAAGACGAGGGAGACTACTATACATGTCCAGACTGTAAGGGTTCTGGCAAATGTGCAGATCATGTTTAAGCTTATAATCGCTGGCGGGCGTGATTTTAACAACTATGACGGCATGTCGAAATGTCTTGACCGTCTGCTGAAAAACATCAACGATAATATTGAAATTGTTTGTGGTATGGCTCGCGGCGCAGATCGTCTTGGAGAACGCTATGCAAAAGAGCATGGCTATAAAGTAATCTACATGCCTGCCGATTGGGATTTGTATGGAAAATCTGCTGGCTTCAAACGCAATGTACAGATGGCTGAGTATGCAGATGCGCTCGTTGCTTTTTGGGATGGAGTATCGTCCGGTACGAAACATATGATAGAAACAGCGCAAAAGATGGGACTTGATGTGCGCGTAAAAAAGTACCTAATGGTAAAGAGGGATTCCACATGAATGAGCTTAAAAAGTATGAAGAATTGAAAAACAAGCTACATGATGCGGTAAATGAATTATGTGTATTATGCGGAAAGTATCAGTTTGAGCATATTGGTATGTGTGATGGGTGTAGATGGAAGCAGGAAAAACACGCATGGACGAAAGAGTAAATAATAGTATCTGCCCGTTTGTCCGCTCTGGCGAATGTGATGTTCCTCCGTGTAATTCGTGCTTTTTATACCATTTGAGTTGTCATGAAGATAAAAAGGAGCAGCGAGAAAATTGAAACGACCAGAAATCACAAAGCAATTATCAGAGCTGTTAGAAAAACACATTGATCCGCATAACGATCCGCGTGTGTATTGGGCAAAAGAAGTGACATTTGATTATGCAACAAGCAATACCGTAAGAGTTGACTACATGCTTTTCAAACCAATAAACAACTCCGTTTCTGGCATTGAAAAAGGAGATTTCTCTTGCTATGAGATTAAATCCTCCGTCGATGATTTTCACTCGAAAAATGGACATAACTTTATTGGCGATAAGAACTACTATGTCATGCCAGAGAGCGTGTTTGAGAATGTGAAAAATGAAATCCCTTATTTTGTTGGTGTCCTATGCCCGCGTCAGGTATTTAGCGGTAGCTCTACATATCAACTTGTCGTTGTGAAAAACGCAAAGAAACACGACCGTACAAAATCAGTCTCAGAAATGCTGTTAATGATGTGGCGCTCGTCCAGACGCGAAATTGTTAAGGCAAGGCGTGTTAAGAAAGTGGAGGAAATAATGGAAACTGATGTTTTAATCAAAAATCTCCGTGAAGCTGCAAATAAATGGGACAGAGATAACCCAAGTCCACCGACATTCTCGACGGTTTATTCTGCTGCCCTGCGTGATGCAGCAAGCAGATTAGAAGAGTATGAGAAGATTATTGCGGAGACGCAGAAATCAAACAATGTACTTAGTATCGAAGATCTTCAGCGTATGAATGGGCAACCAGTGTGGATTGAAGATATTCATGAGTGGGCTATCGTTTCTGTTGATGAAAATGGTTATTATGAGGGTATCCCATTTGCACAAGGACATTGTTTTAACTGGAATATTAAAGATCGAAATCTGAAATGTTATCGGAAACCGCCAGTCAGTAATACTCAGGAGAATAACTAATGGAGCGACTGACCAATAAACGCGAGGCAGACGTTCAGCGTAAGGACTACGAAAATCGTATTAAAAACGGTTATCCTCGCAACATTCCGGAAGAGCGTTTTCTTCGCCTCGCTGCATACGAAGATACAAAGATGCCTCCAGAACTCGTTGAAAATGTCGCCAAGTTTGCAATGTGGGTAAATGAAAATGGGATTGATCGGCTACGGCATCTTGCAGAAGCAGATGAAGAAAATCGCATCATCATCTTGCCGTCAAAAGAGTCTCGAAAGAAATTACAAGAAGCATTCAACATCGTTGTAAAATATGGCTTTTGTAGCGATTGCGTACAGAAATACGATGGAACACTTTGCCACCAGTGCGATTGTTTTCAGAATGGTGTTGATGTGATTAGGCAAGCTTTATTTGAATCGGAGGATTTGTAAATGCCGGAATATATTTCAAAGGATGTAGCATTTCAGAGGTTGCTTTGTAAAGAAAGCGAATTCCACCATTGGAATGACTATAATCTTGCTCAATACATCATTGCGCAGATTGTTCCGGAAGATGTAGTTCCAGCCACGCATATACAAAAACTTGGTAATATTGTTCAAACAATAAAAAATGGGCGGGCTTGTAGAACCTTTTCGTGCTGCGGAACTGACTGTACAGAAATGACATCATGGATGTGGCCTAAATACTGCCCTTGGTGCGGCACTAAATTGAATGGTGGTGTCTGTAATGCCTAAATACATAGAATTATCCTCCCTTTTAGAAAAGCTTCAGACAACAAGTATAGTCACAGATGATTTGTATGGCATGGGGATTATGAGTGGCATGGATACTGCGAGAAAGATTGTAGCTGAACAACCAATCATAGACGCAGAGCCGGTTGTAAGGTGTCAGCATTGTAAGCACCATGATGAGGGTGAGAATTACATTTATTGTTGGCTGTTAAAAACAAAATGTCCGAATGATGCAGATTTCTTCTGCGCTTATGGTGAAAAAGAAAGCGGTGGCTAATATGGCGATGAAAATTGGATATATTCAAGAAATTGATCTTCAACTTAACCCTCAGTGTAAAGAACGATTCCGTTTCAGAGAAGCGTCGTTTACTCGAAGAATTTCAAGTCGTGGAGACCGCGTGTATTCCAAAATGCTTGCACTTCCAGTTGACTATGAAGAAATCGTAGACAATGCAAACATCATGAAGAAAAATAGCAAGGTGATTTTAGTACGAGAGCCATTTCTACTTGATGACGAGCTACGCAAAAAAGTTACAGAGTGGGTTGAGTGGGCAAATGCAGCAGATCCACATGAATATGATCCATTCGCATAAGAGAGGTTTGTACAATGGATAACAAAAAGCGTACACAAACTAACAGCACAAATGAACCTGTTCATTGCAAGGACTGCCAGCATCTTATGTTTTCCGATTGCTACGGAGAATGTACAAAGTGCCATTTAGGAATTGTTCGTCCAGATGATTCTTGCGAGTTTGGCGAAAGGAGAGCTACAACACATGTCTGAAAACCGAAAGCTGTATATCGCAGACTGGCATTATGCACATGCAAACATTCTTGCATTTGATAATCGCCCGTTTAAGACAGTAGAAGAAATGAACGAAGAGCTTGTTAAGCGTTGGAACGCTGCGGTCGATCCTGGCGATACGGTTTATGTGCTTGGCGATATGTTCTGGTGCATTTCCTCTCAGGCTGTACCAATTCTGCAAGCATTGAACGGGCAGAAATTTCTTATCAAAGGAAATCACGACAGATCAAACGATGGCAAGTTTGTAAAAGAGTTTGCAAAAATTACAGAATACCTTGAAGTAAATGATAATTTTAGAAACATCGTGCTTTGCCATTATCCAATTCCGTGTTTCAAAAATCATTATTACGGTTGGTATCACCTATATGGGCATGTACATAATTCGTTTGAGTATCAGATGATGGAGCATGACAAATATCTGATGCAGGAATTATACGGAAAGCAGTGTCAAATGTTTAATGTAGGTGCAATGATGCCATATATGGATTATACGCCACGAACCCTTGATGAAATCCTAAAAGGAGCAAGTTAAACAATATGGAAAAATTCTATGTGATAAAACCTGAGTGTGGATTTTACAAGCAGGTATTCGACTATTTAGAAAACGCGCAGATCGTAAACAGGTTGTTCAATCAGTTCTCTCATGATATGGAAATCGAATCCAATCTTTATTATGCCAGTAATGATACGGTGTCAATCGTACCGACGGCAAAAGACAAAGAGAAATTTGCAAATCAATTCAAAAAATATGCTGACGGCGCAACCGGTCTAATGTTCTTCAAACAGAATAGTAAGGTTTATAAGGAATGGATCGCTTTATTGAAAAAGAATGATCTGAAAGTAAAATGCCGTCCGCAGCCAGGATTCTATTTTGGAATTTGGGGCAGAGGAAGTTCCCGTTTATTTGAACACGACGGGAAACTGTATATGTCATTAAACTACAATGAAGATTTTGAAGATCCACAGGATTGTGAGCCTATTCTTGGTAGTGAGTTTTACAAGGTATTAGAGGAACTCGAACATAGCGAAAAGAAGTAATGAGGTGAAATATGAACACAGGAGTAATGTTCTCATCGAAGTCTATGAATTGGGCAACGCCGCAAGACTTCTTTGATAAACTCAACTCCGAGTTTCACTTTACCCTTGATCCGTGTGCAGACAGTAAAAACCATAAATGCGCTACATATTACACAGAGCGCGAAAATGGTCTTGCACAGTGCTGGGGGGGGCAAACGGTCTTCTGTAATCCGCCATACGGAAGAGCGATTAAGGATTGGGTAAAGAAATGCTCGGAGGAATCGTTAAAACCAAATACAACGGTTGTAATGCTGATTCCAGCACGAACCGATACGAGTTATTTCCACGATTATATCTATCAAAAACCGAATGTTGAAATTCGTTTTATTCGTGGACGATTAAAATTCGGAGATGGAAAGAACTCCGCCCCATTCCCAAGCATGGTGGTTATATTCAAATCTAAAAAGGATGGAACATAATGGCTATCAAAGAAAATATGGACTTATACAGATGTGAAAAATGCAAAAAGCTTTATACATCTGAGTACGCTGCGAATATATGTTGTAAGCAATATCATTGTAGAGTATGCGGAAAAGAAACACCGCAGTATATGTTGATTTGCGATTCTTGCGCAGAGCATGAACGCTTTGAAAAAGCAAGAAAAATGACTCTGGCAGAGTATTATGAAGAGTTCCCAGGCAACATGCTCTATTACGGAGAAGAATTCTATGACGATATCGAATCTCTATTAGACAGCATTGATTGTGACTATGAGGATATTCCAAAGTATGTATATGGAACAACAATGGAAAGCATGGAGATCGACGCAAATCAAATGCTGCAGCAAGCAGAAGAAGATTCGGATGTGGAAGACTTTTATTTTGATGATGTCGCCGCTAAAGAACTAAGAGAATTTGTTAAGCAGTGGAACGCAAAATACGCTAAAAGCTACTATTCGTGGAATGACAAGGTAGTTGTTATGCTTCCTCCGGAATACCAGAAGGAGCGTGTCAATGATTAAAACAGTTATTGGAGACATTCTTGATGCAACGGAAGATATTATCTGCCATCAGGTAAATTGTCGGGGTGTAATGGGAGCCGGTGTAGCCAAAACGCTTTGTACTCGTTGGCCTATCATCAAGAAGACATACATCCGATATTGCAGAAGATTTGAAAATCAAAATGAACTTCTTGGTCATGTTCTTTCTGTAGAAGTTGATCCGAATAAGACTGTTCTGAATATTTTTGGGCAGCTTGATTATGGCAGAGACAAGTACCGCAAGTACACGGACTATGTTGCTCTCACAAAAGCATTTGATGAGATCCGCAGTAAGTATCATAACAAATCACTTGCATTCCCATATGGATTTGGCTGTGGATTAGCAAATGGTGACTGGAATATCGTTGAAAATATGCTCAACACATACTTTGGGGATATGGATGTTACTATTTACAGGCTTTCGGCAAAGGATGGTGAAGTATGAAACTATACTTTCGCAATAGCAGAGCTAAATTCCGTCCTATCGCCAATATTGACGGCAGAAAGCCAGACAAAGAGATTGCCAAACAGATAGTTGCAAAAATCAATGAGTTTTGTAGTGAACGAAACTTTAAGATTTATTACACAAGGATATGGCATGAGGAATGCAAGGGAAAGCAAATGACAAAATTTGATGTAGGAAGCCACACGGAATTTTTCTATTTTGAAAAAGCTCTTCCGTTCGCAGCATTTCAAGGAGACGAATAAATGAAAGTATTACTTATTCCAGACTGGCAAGGATGTACGATCATTACGGACAATGGGTACTGTACGATTCAGGGCTTGCCAAATGACATTGTAAACAAGGTGTTCGTATCTGAAATCCCTATTAGTAATGGGATTGGGCTGATTACCCCGCTTGTAAATGAACTTACTATCGTATCTGGTAGCAGCGCAGCAAGCCTGTATTGCAAATTGTTCAATGAACACCATATCGACACAAAAGAGATTTTTAACACAAAGCCGTCCGTATTGCTGAAAGGAATCCGAAATGGATAGGCTAATTGCCATCGGAGACATTCACGGATGTCTCCACACACTAAAAGAGCTTCTGAAAAGTGTGGATTATAGCAGTCAGACAGATACATTAGTGTTTGTTGGTGACTACATAGATCGCGGAGCAAATAGCTGTGAGACAGTGGCGTTTCTTCGCAAGCTTCAGCAACAGGTAGGAAAAGATAATTGTATTTGTCTTCGCGGCAATCATGAACAAATGGCGATTGACGCATTTATAAGCGGAGATAATTCGCTTTGGTTTTACAATGGTGGATACTCGACCGTATGTAGTTACGATAGAAATGGCACAGATATTGAATCGGATATTGGTTGGTTTAAGACTCTTCCGCTTGTGTACGATACACCAGAAATTATATTCTGTCATGCCGGTCTGTCAAAACCACTACTAAAGGACAATACTGCACACGATTTGATTTGGGGACGCGACTGGATTCGACATAATGACCGTAGACCACGGGAAAAGCAAGTGATTTTCGGGCATACCCCAAGTAGAACTGGTGCTGCCTACACCGTAGCAACTGGCGATATTTGCATCGACTCAGCATGTGTTTATGGCGGAAAGCTATGCGCCTTAGCAATCAACGAAGATGGAAACAGTAAACTATTCTATGCAGACAAGTCCGAAGAGGACGATGAAAACTTGCAAGGAATTAGTTAAACAGCATTTGGAGTGTGAATTGATGTTCAAAATTCTTATTTTCTATAAGAGCATTTCTGCGGTTAAAAACTACCTCGAAATGTTTAGAAATATGCCATTGATGATTTTTGAAGAAACTCGCAACGGCTTCACATTCAGTGGTGAAAAAATATGCGTGAAAGGTATCCGACGTGCCAAAATCTCAGATCAGCACCGTGGACATCGAGCGCATATTATCGCTGTGCAAGAAGAACTCACATGGGCTGAAGATTGGAACGAGGTTCGAGACCGCATCGTTTACCCAGTGCTTCAAACACCGATTGATATTCAAATCTTTGATGGAGATTACCCAGATGAACAAGCAGCCTAAAGAAGAAAAGCCTAAGTATATTACGGATGAAAGCGGTACGCAGTTTTTCGTAATTGGCAATACGAAAATCCGTGTAACAGAACATTTTAATAGCAAGGGTAAACATATCAAAGATCTCGTAGAAAATGCCGTACAATACGCCGCAAATGCGGCTTAATACCGGTGACAACAGCTCGTACTTGTGATATAATTACGCGGTAAGCTTATCATAAGTGCGAGTTGTTTCACTACTAAAGGAGGTTGCTAAACAACGGTGAAACAACTGATTTATCGCGTCGCGCTCTATATGCGATTGAGCCGAGACGATGAGGATTACGGAGAAAGCGTTAGTATTGAAACCCAGCGCAAAATCATCACACAATTTGCTAATGAACAGCACTTCATTATAGTTGACGAGTACATTGATGATGGTTGGAGCGGTACGAACTTTGATCGCCCAGCATTCCAACGCATGATGGAAGATGTCGAGTCTGGAAAGGTGAATTGCATTATTACCAAGGATCTCTCCCGCCTTGGTCGTGAGCATATTATGATGGACTATTATCTGGAATTCTACTTTCCAGAAAAACGAATCCGCTATATTGCCGTCACAGAAAATGAAGATACAGAAAAAGGCTTGTCTGACTTCGTTCCGTTCAAGAACCTATTCAATGAATGGTTTGCAAAGGATACAAGCCGTAAAGTCAAAGCTGCTTTCAAAGCAAAGTTTGCTGCTGGAGATCGTATTTGCGCGTATGTTAAAATCGGATATAAGCGGCATCCAGAGATCAAAAACCGTATTGTGCCAGATGAAGAAACAAGGTGGATACCTGAGAAAATCTTTGATTTGGCTTATCATGGTGCTGGAGCTGCTAAAATTACAAGGACTCTAATTGCAGAGAAAGTTCCTACGCCGTCCTGGATTAACTACCAGAGATTCGGGACATTCGCTCATGTATATCAAAATGCCTCAGAAGAAAAACGGTACGCATGGACGGTTGCACAAGTTAAGTACATCTTGAAAGATGAAACCTACATTGGGAATACAGTTCACTACAAACAGACGAACATATCTTTCAAGAACAAGAAACGCATTCGCAAGCCAGAAGATGAATGGTGGAGAATAGAAAACACTCACGAGGGATTGATTCCAAAGGAGATGTTTGATTCTGTTCAGGCGCAAATTGCCACCAGACGTCGGATGCAGAAAGATCATACAACGCATATCTTCTCCGGACTTGTCAAATGTGCCGATTGCGGATGGTCAATGCGTTTCGGTACGAACAGGCAAAACAAAAACCCATACAGCCACTACACATGCAGCAAGTATGGGCAAGTAGGAATTCATTGTTCTGCACACTATATCCGATATGATGTACTGTATGCCTATGTGCTATCAAGAATTCAGTATTGGGCGGCACAAGCCGTACAAGACGAGGATGCTCTTTTAGAAAGGCTTCTTCAAACTGGCAATGCAAAGCAGAATGCCGAGCGAAAAAAGATCGCTGACGATTTGAAGAGAGCTGAAAAACGGCAAAAGGAGTTGGACAACCTTTTCGCTAAGCTATATGAGGATCGAATTGCTGAGAGGATTACAGAGCGAAACTTCATTATGCTATCTGCAAAATATCAGGAAGAGCAAAATGCTTTGGATGGTAAGATAGACCTACTTAATGGGCAAATCAGTGAAAATTCTGAGCGATATAGCAATATTGAAACTTGGGTGAAACTGATTAAGCAGTACGCATCTCCAACGGAATTAGACTCAATTTTACTCAATGCTCTTGTGGAAAAAATCACAGTCCACGAGGCAGTTAAACACGAAGATGGAAGTCGAGAGCAAGAGGTCGAGATTTTCTATAAGTTTGTAGGAAAGATCGACTGAAAGACCAATATCTTTAAGTATGTGAATGGGGGCTGTCTGCGCCGGAGCTGCGGCTGATCGTGGAGCTGGCGGACTTCTTCGACACGTCAGTCGACGTTCTTCTGGGCTACGAGATGAAGGACAACCGGCTGGACGCGACGCTGGCGCTGCTCGAGCGATGCCGTCGGGAGAAGGATCCTGCCGGTCTGGCGGAGGCGGAAAAGGCGCTGAAAAAATATCCCAACAGCTTTGCGGTCGTCTATCGCAGTGCGGCAATGTATCGTGTCTTTGCCATTGAAGGCAGCGATCCGGCGCTGGCTCGGCGGGCGCTGGAGCTTTATGACCGCGCGCGGCTGCTGCTTGCGCAAAACAGCGACCCGGCGATCAGCGAGGCAACGCTCGGCGGCGAAACGGCGCAGGTCTGGCTTGCGCTGGGCCAGCCCGAGCGGGCCGTCGCACTGTGGAAGCAGCACAACGCGGGCGGCCTGTATAATGATCAGCTCGGCATGACGCTGGCGGCGGACTGCAATCGGCCGGACGAGGCGCAGCCGTACCTTTCCGCCGCGCTGCTGGGCATCGTCGCCGCCGTCATTCACGTCGTCATGGGCTTTGTCAACGTCTATCTCAACCGCCGCGCCTACCTTGACGCGCAGGCCGTCCTCCGCTGGGGGCTGGCGGCGCTGGACGGCCTGCGGTGGGACGACGCACCCTGTTTTCTGGACAAAACCGTCTGCGTGCTGCTCGTCTGCCTCGCCGAGGCGCAGGAAAGGCTGGGCGACGCGCCCGCCGCGCGGGACACGCTCACGCAGGCACGGGTACTGGCCGCCCGTTTCGATGCCGCGCCGAGCTACCGCGTCGATTCCATCCGCTTCGTCACGCCCTCAACGCTGACCAGCATCTACGACGATCTCGGCGCGACCGCGCTCGACGGCCTGCGCGGCGCCGTCCGCTCGATGGAGAACGACGCTCTGACCGCGCTTTGGAAGGAAGTGGAAGAAAATGAACCGTAAACCGCTCGCGCGGCAGCTGAAATCGCAGTTTTACCGCAAAAATCACATCATTTACTGTCTCGCCGTGGCCGCCGCGCTGCTGGCAAGCACGCTCAACCTGATCGTCTCGTGGATCATGCAGCAGCTCATCGACGTCGCCTCCGGCGCGGCGGGGACGCTGGGCCTCGTGGCGCTGCTCCGGCTCAGCCTCGCCTTTCTGGTCTATTGCGCCGCCGTCATGCTGCTAGCTTACGCGACCGAGCCGCGCTTTTTGTCGCGGGCCATCCGGCAGTATCGGGACTTCGCCTTCCGGCGGCTGACGGAGAAGAGCATTTCCTCCTTCCGCGACGAAAGCACGGCGCTCTATCTCTCCGCGCTGACCAATGACGCGGCAAGCGTCGAGGCGGACGATCTGGCGCAGCAGCTCGCCATCCTCACCAAGCTCGCCACGGCGCTCGGCGCGCTGGCGATGATGCTGTACTATTCGCCGCTGCTGACCGCCGTCGCCATCGGCCTGACGCTGCTGCCTCTGCTCGCGTCGCTGCTGACAGGGCGGCAGCTGCAGGCAGTCGAGCGCCGTGTTTCCGATCGGAACCGCGATTTCACCGCCGCACTGACCGACTGCCTGAACGGCTTTTCCGTCGTCAAGACCTTCCGCGCGGAAAAAGAGATTTTCCGGCTCTTCGCCGCGAGCAATCAGGCGCTGGAGCAGGAAAAGCTCCGCAGGAACCGCATCAAGCGCCTCATCGGCATGATCGGCGCGCTAACGGGTATCGTCGCGCAGCTCGGCGTGTTCCTCATCGGCGCGGCCATGGCGCTGAGCGGCAGCGGCCTGACCGCCGGTACGGTTATTTTATTCGTCAATCTGATGAACTTCCTTATCGAGCCGGTGGCGACGCTGCCGGGGCTGCTCGCCGGACGGCGGGCGGCGCGCGGGCTGATTGACAAACTGGCCGCCGCGCTGGAAAAAGACGACCGCGCGGGCGGCACGGTGCAGCTCCCGCCGCTGACGGACAGTCTCCGGCTGGAGCACGTTTCCTTCGGCTACGAGGCGGGCAAGGACGTGCTGCACGACGTCTCCGCCACGTTCGAGGCGGGGAAGGCCTACGCCGTCGTCGGCGGCAGCGGCAGCGGCAAGTCCACCCTGCTGCGCCTGCTCACGGCGGGCAGCACCGGCTACCGCGGGGCCATCCGCTTCGACGGAACGGAGCTTGCCGATATCGCGCCGGAGGCGCTTTACGAGCAGCTATCTATCATTCAACAGAACGTGTTCGTTTTCGACGCGTCGCTGCGCGACAACATCACCATGTTCCGCGACTTCCCCGCGCCCGCGCTGAATGCCGCGATCGATCGGGCGCATCTGCGGGAGCTTGTCGACGCGCGCGGCGAAAATTACCGCTGCGGCGAGGGCGGCAAGGCGCTCTCCGGCGGAGAAAAGCAGCGCGTTTCCATCGCGCGGAGCCTTTTGAAGCAGTCGAGCCTTCTGTTGGCCGACGAAATGACCGCCGCCCTCGACGCGCAGACCGCCCACGAGGTCGCAGACGACCTGCTCAGCCTCGACGGCATCACGCGCATCGTCGTCACGCATAGTCTGGAGGCCGCCCTCCTGCGCCGCTACGACGC
>CAKUNB010000014.1 GCA_934668285.1 uncultured Oscillospiraceae bacterium
ATCCTGCAACGCGCGCCTGCGGGCGCGGGAGGGGACGGGAGATGCGGATTGCCGCGTCGGGCTGCGCCCTCCGACCGGCAAGCGGAGTGCCCGCATCTGTAAGGCGGCAGAGCCGCCAACAGCTGCGACATCGCAATGACAGGACGGAGGACGCTGTGGGGCTGGGTTATTCCAGTCCCAGCAGCCAGAGGACGGAGACGTGCAGGATCTGCGCCAGCGCGACCAGCTCCAGATCGGTCACGGGCCGCTTTTGTCCCTCGAGCAGAGACAGCGCGGGGATGCTCATATCAACCCCGGCAAGCTGCAGCTTGGCCAGCAGGTCAACCTGTTTCATTCCCTGCGACAGCCGCGCCTGCGTGACGCGTGCGCCGATGAGATTGCGGTCGCCCAGCGGCAGCTTTCTGATTTTCATGAAAACACCCCCAACGCCACAAATTATATGAGCATTGGGGGTTGATATATTTGCTGCTACCAAATATAATGAAATTATATTTAGGGAGAGTAAATATAAAACGTTATTCGTCGCCGATTTTTCCATGCTCCCGTTCGTAGGCCTGAATGCAGTCGCGAATCAGGATCAGAATTTGTCCGTTCGCCGAGCGCCCCTCATAATCGGCCACGACGTGCAGCTTGTTGAGCATTTCTTCGTCAATGCGGATGGATAAGCTTTTGATTGCCATAGCTACCTCCAAAATAAATCTATTTTGCGTTTATTTTAGACGAAATTTAGAAAAGAATTCCGCGACAGCGTTCGTAATGATATCAAAATATGTTCAAAATGGAGGCATTATGGAAGAATCGCCGATTGATTACAAGGAATTGTACTGCAAGCTCTTCCGCGCGACCGAGGCCGCGATCCGGCTGCTGATCGAGGCGCAGCGGGACTGCGAGGAGGCCTATCTGACGGCAGGCGAGCGAGCCGAGCCGCTGACTGCGCGCGGTGCGCAGCCGCCTGAGGAATCGAACAGCGAGCGCTCCGCAGCGACGCAGTCTGAGGACTGACCAGCGCTGCGGGCATTTTGCGCCGCGCAGAAAAATAGGGTAGGATTTTACACGAGATACCTTGACAGGCGAGGTATCTCGTGTTATAGTAGGGCCACGAAGCGCCGCCGGTGTCCGGCGCGCTCCGGCGGGAAGGAGGAATTGCCATGTCCATTGCGGCGGATCTGATCCGCGGGCACACCGATACGATCATTCTGGCCCAGCTTTCGTCCGGCGACAGCTATGGCTACGAGATCAACAAAACCATCCGCCTGACCACGGATGCGCGCTATGAGCTGAAGGAGGCCACGCTGTACACTGCCTTCCGCCGGCTGGAGGAGGCGGGGCTGATCCGCTCCTACTGGGGCGGCGAGCAGACCGGCGCACGGCGGCGGTACTACTCCATCACGGCGGCGGGCCGCGCCGCCTACCGGCAGCAGCTGGACGACTGGGAGGAAGCAAAAAGTATTATCACACGGCTCGTGGAGCCAAAGGGGGAAGCCTTATGAGAGAGAAGCTCGTGCAATATGTCGACGGCCTGTTTGCGCAGAAGCAGCCGACGCGGCAGGCGCAGGAGCTGCACGACGAAATTCTGCAGAACAGTCTGGATCGCTACGACGACGCTGTCGCGCGCGGCGTGCCGCCGGAGGAGGCCTATCGCGCCGCCGTGGACGGCATCGGCGATCTGGATCCGATCCTCGGCGGAAATGCGCCGGGCGGCAGCCGGTGGAATGTTGCTGTCGCCGTCGGCCTATATATAATAAGTATCATCCCGCCCGTGATCTGCGGGGAGCTGGGCGGCTTCTGGGATCTGGTCGGGCCGAGCCTGATGTTCGCGCTCGTCGCAGCGGCGACGGGCCTGCTGATCGGCGGGGGCCGCGCCGCCACGCCGGAGGGGCAGCGCAAGCGCCGTCTGCGTGCGCTTGCGGTGATGCTGTACATTCTCAGTATCGTACCGACGATTTTAACGGGCGAATCCGGCGCTGCGCTGATGACGGTGGGCGTCTGCCTGATGTTTCTGACGATTGCGGCGGCGACGGTACTGCTTGTGCTGGCCGCCGGAAAACGCGAAGCGGCTGCGCCGGAGCAGGAGACAGTGCCCGCGCCGAAGCGACCTGCCAAATCGCTCGCGTGGCGTATCGGAACGCCGCTTTACTGGGTGGCGGCGGCGCTGCTGTTTTTCGTGGGCAGCAGCTGCGGGCTTTGGATGTACGCGTGGATCGTGTTCCCGCTGTTCGGCGCGCTGAGCGACCTTGCCGTCGGCTGCGCGGGAATGGCAAAGGGGATGCGCGGCGGTCTGCGCGCGGCGACCGGCCTGCTCTGGCTGGCGGTTCTGGTGGTGTATGTTTTTCTGACGGAGCGGACGGGCGCATGGCTCGTCACGTGGCTGCTCTTCCCGATCGGCGCTGCGCTGCGGGGCGCATTGAGCGGCATTTTTGAATGGATTGGAGGACGGCAATGAAACCTGCTGTAAAAATTACGATCTGCCTTGTGGTTGCGGCGGCGCTGATCGGCGCGCTGTGCCTGCTGCTGCTTCCCGCGGCGAGCTGGCAGCTGCCGCGCATTATGCATCTGGGCAGCGACTTTGACGACAAGGACTATCACATCGGCGCAAGCGACGTGACCGAGCGTGTGGACGAGGTGGAAATCGACTGGTCGGCCGGAAGCATCCGCGTTACGACCCACGACGGCGACGGTATCCGCATCACGGAGAGCGGCTACGAAACAGAGCGGCAGCAGCTGCGCTGGCGCGTTGTAAACGGCAAGCTCATCATCCGCGAGCACGCGCCGGGCCTGAGCTGGAGCCTGCCGCACAAGGCGCTGGAGCTGTCGCTCCCCGCCTCGGGCTGCAATGAGCTGTCGATCGACGCGGCCAGCGCGGAGATCACGCTTGACCGCGCGCTGACGCTCCGGAAGCTGGAGGCGGACACCGCCTCGGGCAGCCTCAGCGCCGACGAACTGACCGCCGACGAGGTTTCCTTTGACTCCGCCAGCGGCGACTGCACGCTGCGCGGCTGCGACGTGGGAAAATTTGACATGGACACCGCCAGCGGTAAGGCCGTGCTTTCCGGCCGCTTCGGCACGCTGGAGCTGGACTCGGCCAGCGGCGATCTGGAGCTGACGGCGCAGACCGTGCCGGGCAGCATTGAGACGGATACCGTCAGCGGCAAGGTCAGCCTTGCGCTGCCGGAGGACGCGCAGTTTCAGGCGGAGCTGGACAGCGTGTCCGGCGACCTCAACGTGGAGGACTTTTCCGGCTCCTACCGCGGCGACGTTTTCACCGCCGGCAGCGGCGGCGGGCGCTATCGCTTTGAGAGCGTCAGCGGCGACGTGGACATTTTCTTTGCCAGATAAGGAGGCGGACCGATGAAACGTTTATACCGCGTCGAACAGGGCCGGAAGCTTGCCGGTGTCTGCGGCGGGATCGCGGAGTATTTTAATGTAGACCCGACGCTGGTGCGCATCGCATGGGTTGTCGGCGCGTTCGCCTTCGGCTGCGGCGTGCTGGCCTACGTGATCTGCGCCCTCATCATGCCGAATAAATCCGAGGTTGTCTGACGCAGACACGATCCATGTCCGCACGGGCCGATGCCCATTGCGCAGCCGTTGGCGGCTTTGCCGCCTTACGGATGCGGCATACCCCTTGCGGGTGCATCGGCCCGTGCAGGCACCTTTGATTTCGGTGCCAGCAGTGGGACGTCGAGGACGCCGTCCCCTACAGAGCGATACGGCAGCATTTGCCATTCATCCAGATTTGGCACAAACCAGAAAGTGCCAGCGCGGCGCGATGAAGGCATCGCGCCCTACGCATCGTTGGGGGCGTGCGCGAATCTGCGGCTGTCCTTGATGGACGGACAAACGGTGGCTGATTGGGCACAAATATTTCTTGGCGGCGGGCGCTGGTGGGGCGGTCGCCGTTTGCTGTGCATAATTCAATCTAAGATTTCAGTCATTCCTGCGGCTTTGGCGGGCTATGAACCGGAAAAAGTTTGATTTTTGACCGTTTTCAAAAACCGCTCCGTGAAAACAGAGAATTCCGCATGGGTAACCTTGCGGTTTTTATGAAAACTTGATACAATGAATAGGCCAAAATGGGAAAGTACCCATATCTTTTGGGAAAATTAAGGAGGACAAACAATGAAGCATGCATTCAAAAGAATCATGGCGCTGGCACTTGTCATTGCTATGATGATCGGCGTTCTTCCGTCCGTTTTCTCCGCGAATGTCGCGGGCTTTACGGATGTCAAGGACGACGCCTGGTATGCCAAGTACGTGGAGTACGTGGTGTTCCAGGATTTGATGATTGGCACCAGCACAAATACGTTTGAGCCGGAAAGCCCGCTGACCCGCGCGATGACCGCGACGGTACTGTGGCGCATGGCCGGCGAGCCCCCGTTCTATAACAAGTCCACCTTCACCGATCTGACAGAGGACTGGTACATGAACGCCGTGGCGTGGGCGCAGTCGAAGAAGATCGTCAACGGCGTGACCACCACGACCTTCGAGCCGGACACCTTCGCGACCCGCGAGCAGATCGTGGCCATGCTGTGGCGCTATGCCGGCAGCCCGAAGGCCGAGGGCGACTACCTCAAGGACTATACCGACGCCGCAAGCATTTCCTCCTATGCGAAGGATGCCTTCAACTGGGCAATTTCCGTCGGTATCATCAACGGCTGGCGTCACAAGCTCACCCCGCGGGACAATGCGACCCGTGCCGAGTTTGCGAAGATGATCTATCAGTACGCCGAAATTACCAAGCCCTGCACCCATACGTGGGACGGCGGCAAGGTGACCAAGGAAGCCACCTGCACCGAGGCCGGTGAAATGCTCTACACCTGCACCAAGTGCGGCGAGACCAAGATCGCGCCCATCCCCGCCAAGGGCCACCACTACGGCGACGACGGCAAGTGCACCGACTGCGGCGCAGAAAAGCCCGTCGATCCCACCGAGCCGACCACCCCGACCGAGCCGGACGAATCCACCGTGGTTGAGAACGTCGTGATCTACTATCCGAAGGAAAGCAAGGTCATGACCACCGAGGAGTACGCCTATACCAGCCCCAAGACCAGCAAGACCAAGCTCGAGCTGGCTTCTGCGGGCGCTACGCTGGCCGACGGCAAGGTCACTACGAGCGCGACCAACGCGGCGGTGTTCACGATGACCACCACCAAGGACGACATCGTCACCTTTAAGACGAAGGACGGCAAGTTCCTGTACGTTGACGGCACCGATGTCAAGCTCGTCGCCGAGGAAGGCGAATGCACCAAGTTTGTCCTCGAAGATACCGAGGGCGGCAAGTTCATCCGCTGCGCGACGAAGGAATACAACGGTAAACCGCAGTACCTCGAGTTCTACGGCGGCTACTTCACCACCTTCGGCATGGGCGAAGACACGTCGATCTACACGTTCGGCATTTACCCCATTGCCACCGGCGATACCCCCACGCCTCCTACGCCTTCGACCGATGAGTACGTCCTGACGAACGAGCTCAAGGACGGCGACGAGGTCGTTATCTACAACCCCGGCAACGGCAAGGCACTGGCTGGCGAAATGTCCAGATACTATGTCGCCGGTGCGGACGTTACCCCTGAGAACGATAAGATCACCGGACCGGAAGCAAAGCTTGTCTGGACGGTCAAGAAGAACGCCGACGGCTCCTACACCTTCACGCAGGACGGCGGAAAAACTCTGGGCGTCAGCTCCAGCGAAAGCAACGGCAAGACCTACTATAACCTGTATATTGACGGCGAGCACGATGCAACGTGGACAGTTGAGGCGCTGAACGCGGAAAACAAGCTCTTTAAGATTTACAGCGCGACCATGACGGGCAGCTACGGCAACGTCTATGTGGAATGGTACGCAAAGAATACTGCCTTCTCTGCCTACGATGCTGGCGCAGATAAAGTCACCGAAAAGGACTTCGGCTTCCAGTTCTATGTCAAGGGCGGCGAGACGCCGGAACCCTGCGAGCACGTCTGGGGCGAGGGCGTTGAAACGACCCTCGCGACCTGCACCGAGGCGGGCGTGAAAACCTACACCTGCTCCAAGTGCGGCGAAACCAAGACCGAGCCCATCCCCGCGCTGGGCCACAACTATGTGAACGGCACCTGCACCCGCTGCGGCGCGACGGAGCCTGCCGGTGAAACGTTCGAGCGCGTTACCTCCAATCTTACGGATTGGTCCGGCACGTATCTGATCGCCGATGAGAAGGACAGCAGCACGGCGAGAGTTTTCAGCGGCGTTGATGCTTACCAGAACTACGTCACTGCCACCATCGCTGACAACAAGATCGTCAAGGACGAGGCCATGACTGCGCCTACCGTGACCATTGCAGCGATCGACGGCGGCTACTCCATCAAGGTCGGCGATAAGTACATGGGTGCCAATAATAACAAAAACTCTCTTGTTATTAACGACACGGCGATTCTGAACACCATCCAGTGGGACAAGGACACGAATAAAGTTAAGATTGTCAGCGGAATCAACGGCGATACGGGAGAAGTAACACTGCGCTACAATACAGTCACGGGCGACAAGGGTGACCGCTTCCGCTATTACAAGAGCAACGAGGGCAACAACAAATTCCCGCTGGTTTCCCTCTATAAGCTGACCGACGGCGGCGAGACGCCCCATGTCCACACCTGGGACGACGGCAAGGTCACGACCGAGCCGACCTGCACGGAGGCGGGCGTGAAGACCTACACCTGCTCCAAGTGCGACGAAACCAAGACCGAGCCCATCCCCGCGCTGGGTCACAACTACGTGAACGGCGTTTGCTCCCGCTGCGGCGCGACAGAACCGGTCCTGCCCGAGTACGTCCTCGCGACCGAGCTGAAGGACGGCGACGAGGTCGTGGTTTACAACCCCGGCAACGGCAAGGCGATTGCCGGCGAGATGAGCAGCTACTATGTTGCGGGCGTTGCCGTCACCCCGGACGACAACAAGCTCACCGACCCGGCGGCAAAGCTCATCTGGACGGTCAAGAAGAACGCCGACGGCTCCTACACCTTCACTCAGGACGGCGACAAGATTTTCGGCACCAGCCCCAGAGAGAACAACGGCCAGACCTATTACAACCTGTATATTGACGGCGAACACGATACAACGTGGACCATCGAAGCGCTGAACGCAGAGAGCAAGCTGTTCAAGATTTACAGCGCGACCCTGACGGGCAGCCACGGCAACGTTTACGTGGAATGGTACGCAAAGAAAACTGCCTTCTCCGCCTACGACACCAGCGCGGACAAAGTGACCGAAAAGGACTTCGGCTTCCAGTTCTACGTCAAAAAGACCGCTGAGGAGCCGGTGAAGGATATTACGGTTTACTTCACCAACGATGTCCACGGCGCTTATGAGCTTTATCCCTATGCGGCGACCGCGATGAAGGGCGCAGATTTGATCGTTGACGCGGGCGACAACATTCAGGGCTCCGTCGCGACCACCCTCACCAACGGCCAGTGCATGGTCGACCTGATGAAGACGGTCGGCTACGACGTCGCTGTCCCCGGCAACCACGAGTTCGACTACGGCTTTGACCGCTTCCTCGAGATCGTCAACGGCGACAACACCCCGTACGTCTCCGCAAACCTCTGGGACAAGACTGCGGACAAGGCTGTCCTCGATGCCTATAAGATGTTCACCGTCAACGGCAAGAAGGTCGCGATTGTCGGCATCACCACACCGGAAACTCTGGTAAAATCCACGCCGACGTTCTTCCAGAACGACAAGGGCGAGTACATCTATGACTTCTGCAACGACACCACCGGCGAAAAGCTCTACAAGGTCGTGCAGCAGGCGGTTGATGCGGCCAAGGCTGCGGGCGCGGACTATGTCATCGCCGTCGGCCACCTCGGCATCGACGAGCAGTCCGAGCCGTGGACCTCGACCTCCGTCATTAAGAACACCTCCGGCATCGATGCACTCATCGACGGCCACTCTCACAGCACCTTCTCCAACACGCAGAAGAACAAGGACGGCAAGGACGTCGTCGTCGCTCAGACCGGCACGAAGCTGGCCAACGTCGGCAAGCTGACCATCGCCGCCGACGGCACGATCACTGCCGTGAACATCCCGCTGTATGAGGTCAAGACGCGTGTCAATCCGGACACCGGCAAGGAAGAAAAGTATAACGACTACCTCTTTGAAGAGGATGAGAAGATCGCCGCTGAGGTTGCGAAGGTCAAGGAAGAGGTCGATAAAGTCAGCGAGAAGGTCGTCGCCAGGACCGAGGTCGATCTGACCACGCTTGATCCCGTCACCGGCAAGCGTGCCGTCCGCAGCGCGGAAACCAACCTCGGCGACCTCTGCGCCGACGCTTACCGCGATCTGCTCGGCACCGATATCGCCTTCGTCAACGGCGGCGGCGTCCGCGCCGACATCAAGAAGGGCGACATCACCTACGGCGACATCATTGCCGTGCATCCCTTCGGCAACACCGCCTGCAAGATCGAAGTCACCGGCGAACAGATCTGGACCGCGCTGGAAATCGGCGCTGCGGCAAACCCCGGCGAGTCCGGCGGCTTCCTGCAGGTTTCCGGCCTTGAGTATACCATCAATACCTACATCCCCACCCCGGCCCGCTTCGATGAGAAAAAGAATTTCGTCAAGCTCGAGGGTGAGCACAGAGTCACCGACGTTAAGATCGGCGGCCAGCCCCTCGACGTGAACAAGACCTACACCCTCGGCGGCCATAACTATATGCTCATCGACGGCGGCGACGGCTTCACCGTATTTAAGGGCTCCAAGATCCTCGCGCAGGAAGTCGCGATTGACAACGAAGTCCTCATTAAGTACATCCGCGATACGCTCAACGGCGTTGTCGCTGCGGATTCCGTCTACGCCAACCCCACCGGCGCAGGCCGCATCACCATCAAGATTGCTCCCGTGGAAGTCTCCTCGACCCATCGTGACGGCGTGAAGATTCCGACCTATGTCACCCTTCCCGAGGACTACGGCATGCTCGACCGGTACCCGCTGGTCGTCATGCTGCACGGCCACGGCGGCAACCACAACGAGTGGGGCGGCTATGACGCCATCTCCAACGGCCTTGCCGCCAAGGGCGCGGTCGTCGTCACGCTGGACTTCCCCGGCTGCGGCACGAGCACGGAGGGCTTTGAGCGCAATACGCTGACGAACATGAAGGATGACGTTCTGGACGTTATCAACTACATGGCCGAGCACTATCAGATCGACAACGCCCGCATCGGCGGCTTCGGCTACTCCATGGGCGGCCGTATCCTCCTCGAAATGCTTGCTGAGGAAACCGGCAGCTTTTCGGCCATCGAGCTGGTCGCCCCCGGTGAGGACGCGAACGACCTCAAGCAGATGTTTGTCCGCGCCGAGGATAACCATACCTCTTGGGACGACATGAAGGCCGAGGCCGAGAAGAACGGCTACTACAACTTCAACGGCGGCTACTGGACGAATCAGCACCTGAGCAAGGAATGGTTCGCAGACTACGAGAAGTACCCCGACGGTCTGGTTGAGAAGGCTGCCGAGAAGTACGCGGGCACCGCCCTCGTCATCTGGGCGACCGACGACACGACGATTGCCCCGTCCGTCTCCGCCAACACCGCTGCCGTCCTGAACTCCGCAACCGTCAACACCTATAAGGAAGGCCATAGCTACAGCTTCTACGGCAAGGACGAGTACACGGTCTCCACCGTCAACAACGCCAGCATCGGCTACTTTGTCAACGAGCTCATCACCGAGCACGAAGGCATCAACGGCTATGTGCAGTCCATTTCCAAGTATGGCAACATGGGTCTGACCATCTCCGGCGCGGAGCTGAAGAATGCGGGTTATGAATACGGCGACATTCTCAAGATCACGGTCGACGGCAAGGAACTCTCTGTTCCCTACGGCACGAACTACTCCGATGTCGATCAGGGAAAAACCGTCCTGACCAACGTGGATAATTACCTGACCCTTGCGATTAACATGGGCAATTTTGCCACGGTGAACGGCTTTGCAACGAAAAACTCGAGCAACGAATGGTACTATACTACCGGCGTTGGCCTGCCCGTGACCGTCAAGATCGAGATGGGCGAAAAGGGCGGCTACTACGACGAGTGGATCAACCACCAGCTCAAGCGCACCAACGACCGCGACGACTACAAGAACCTTTCTGACGCAGAGTTTGCAAACTTCCGCCAGATCACGACCACCGGCATGGGCGACCATCTGTATCGCGGCTCCAGCCCGATCAACCCTGAAATCGTCAGAAACACCTATGCGGATGCGGCGCTCAAGGACGCAAAGGCAACCGTGATCATGAACCTCGCCGACGACGAGACGACGGCGAAGGCCTATGAAGGCTTTGCCAGCACCTACTACGCCGGTCAGAAGGTCATCTACCTCAACCTCGGCGTCGACTTCACCGCGAAGGACTTCCAGGACGGTCTTGCCAAAGGCCTGAAATTCTTCGCAGCGAACGAGGGCGTCTACTACGTCCACTGCACCGAGGGCAAGGACCGCTGCGGCTTCGTCTCCGCGCTGCTCGAGTGCCTCATGGGCGCAACCGCCGACGAAGTTGTTTCCGACTACATGGTCACCTACTACAACTACTACGGCGTTGACAAGACCACGGACGCGAAGAAGTACGAGTCTATCGCCAACTCCAACATCATCAAGACCCTCAAGACCGCCTTCGAGGTGGACGATCTGACCACTGCCGATCTCGCAGCGGAAGCCGAGGCCTACATCAAGTCCATCGGCCTGACCGACGCCGAGATCACCAACCTCAAAGCCAACCTCGCAAACAAAACCGAGGGCCATACCCACACCTACGGCGCCCCGACCTATACGTGGAGCGCGGACTACAGCTACTGCACTGCGAAGGTTGTCTGCTCTGATACGGAGTGCCCCGTGGAGGAGGGACGCGAGCTTACTGAAAAGAGCGAAAACGTGACCTCCGCGATGAACGAAGGCTATCGCTGCACTGCCGACGAGGGCGGCACGAAGACGTACACCGCGACCTTTATCGACACCGCCCACTTTGCACCGACAGTCGAAACAAAGGTCAATGTTCCCAAGAAGGCGAAGCACTCCTACGACGCGCTGGGCGAATGCACCGCCTGCGGCGCGTGGGATTTCGATGCTAATTTTGCGCTTTACTATGCACCGAAGAATCTGGTCGTGTCCGATGAAAAATACTCCTACGAGGACGGAACGATCGCGCTGGATGGCCAAGAAGCTGAGTTTGACAAGGACGGCTTGGTCGTAGACTTTGATCTGAGCAACCGCTTCAACATCCTTACCGACTGGGATTACACCTTCAGCTACCGTACCTCCCACAACAGCAGCTCCCTCTACACCGACGGCAAGACCCTCAAGGTCATCTCCACGAGCAGTATGAGCAGCTATCTCGGCGACACTGCGGAGTTTGAGGCAAATCCGGAGAGAGTTTATTTCTATATCGACCACGTGGACGACGGTGTTTTAATCCGCTTTAAGTACGTAAAGACAGAGGCTGGCGAAGACCTGTACGTCAAGTACGACGGCGAGGGTCACTTCACTGTCGGCCCGATGGACGTGGAACACAAGACAGATTATATCTTCCAGTTCAAGCCCTTCGGCCATGAGCACCTGTTTGACTTTGCTGATCACGGCAAGGTAACGAAAGAGGCGACCTGCACTGAAGAAGGCGAGCGGCTTCTTACCTGCGAGTCTGAGGGCTGCACTAAGACCATAACCAAAAAAATCAGAAAGCTGGATCACAAGGCCAATGCGGAGGGCAACTGCTCCGCCTGCGGTCAGGGCGTGTATGACGCTACGTCATCCACCCCCCCGATGTTTGAGGGTACCGAAGTGATCATCTACAGTCCCGCTGGCAAAAAGGCACTGTCCTCGGTTGCCGGTGACGGCACGGCGGTTGATGTTCCGGAGGATGCATTGTATGAGTCTGGATGGACTATCGTCACGGGCGATACGTCGGCTGTCTGGAAGGTCGAATGGAGCGTCGACGGCTACCAGCTCGTCAACAAGGACGGCAAGACCCTGTCCATCACCGCCGACGGCCTCGGCTTTGCCGAAACCGACAACAACTGGTCCACGCTGAGAGCCACTTGGGAAGAAATTTCTTGGGGCAAATATATCCTCACCAACGGCACAAAGGCGCTCAAATGGGACACCGAGAACGAGAAGTTCATTGTTGCCGATTACAACGATAGCCATGATACCGAATTCGCTGTGTGCCTCTACATCAAGGCTGTCAAGGCGGACACGCATAAGCATGACTATAAGGTCACCTTCCAGTGGGCGGAGGACTATTCGTCCTGCAAAGCACTGCAATGCTGCAAGGTTGCCGGCTGCAAAGACTATGACAACTACAATGCAAAGCGGATCATTGTCGGCGAGAGCACTGCGACCTGCACCACCCCCGGCACGCACACGGTTACGGCCATTTTCGGCCTCTCCTCCTTCAGGGACCCGACCGTGACGGTCGATGATCCCGCGCAGCATAACGTGAACAAGACGACCGGCGTCTGCAATACCTGCGGCAAGACCATCTACAAGCTTGCCGATGCCCTCTATGAAGGCGACGAGGTCATCATCTACAACCCCGCTTCTGGCAAGGCCATGTCGCAGGAAGCGGTCGCGACCAAGTACCGCGCCGGTGCGGACGTCACGCCCGAAGTGAACGCGATCACGACGGACGATGCGAAGATCATCTGGACGGTCAAGCGCACCATTGACGGTTATCAGTTCGTCAATGCCAACGGCGAAACCCTGTCCGCGACTGACGGCCTGAGCTTTGCTGCCACGGACAACACTTGGACGCTGACCGCGGGTAAGACCGCAGGCACCTACATCATCAGCAGCACCACCGCGAAGGGCAAATCCGGCGATCCGAAGGCCATCGAGTGGTACAAAGACTACTCGGAATTCAGCACCTTCTATTACAGTGAAGACTCTGCCGATATCTTCGAGATGCAGCTCTATGTCAAGGCGATCGAGGTCGAGCATACCGCAGATCACGTTTACAGCGTGACGTATCGCTGGGCAGACGATCATAGCGCGTTCTACACGTTTGACAGCTGCACGACCCCCGGCTGCCACCGCACCGCACAGGGCACCATCAACGAAAAGGGCATCACGACGGAAACGAAAGACCCGACCTGCACCGAGCCGGGAAAGACCGTCTATAAAGTTTCTTACTGGGACGGCAAGGGCACCGCAGAAGCAACCGACACCGTTATCGATGCCGACAAGCCCGCCTTGGGCCACAACTACAACCCCACCACCAACATCTGCACTCGCTGCAACGAGCCGAAACCCCTCGATCCTCCGGTCAGCTCCACCCGCTATGAGAAGGTCACCACCACCCCCACCGACGCCGACTCCAAGACCGACTGGACCGGCACGTATCTGATCGTATATGAAGCGTCTGATACCGAGGGCTATGTGTTCAATGGTTTGGATGAAGCGGGCAATAAGATCGATGTTACGATTACTTCGAGTACCATTTCCTCCTCTAACGATGTGAAGGCTTGCGAAATTACGGTTGCAAAGTGCGATGGCGGGTACTCCTTCCGGTTGACTGGCGGCAAGAACCCTGGAAAGTATCTTGCTGCCAAAGCCGGTAAGAACAAAATTATCTTTAGTGACACTGCAAAGGCTCTAACGATCACGCTGCACGACAGCACTGTTGAAATTAAAGACGGCGACGCTCCGTTCCAGTATAATAACGGAACGAACAACGGGCAGTGGTTCCGCTTCTTTGGTAAGAACAACGGCGGCCAGAAGGACATTACCCTCTACAAGCTGGTCACTAAGTAATCCAACCCCATACCCCCCGAAATTCGGGAGCCGTCCAACCGGACGGCTCCCTTCCCTTATCCCCGCCCCACTACACCCAACAAATCACAGCCCTCATTTTCCCCCGCCCGCGCCCATCCGACGCGCAACCCCGTTTTTTGCGTAGGGCGGGGTCCCCTGACCCCGCCGCAGGCGCAGCTCCCGACACGGCCCGCACCAAGAAACGAAGGTGCCAGCACGAGATTGCCACGGCCTACGGCCTCGCAATGACAGGAACGGGAACGTCCTCCAAATTTGTCATTGCGAGGCGCGAAGCGCCGTGGCAATCCGTTCCCCATCCCCGCGCCGCAAGGTGTCTGCAAACGGCGGGGGAAAAATTCTGCTGCCTTCTGCGATTTCTGCGCCAGACCCTTGACGGCATCGGGGCGGGGAGGGTATAATCGAATCTGACCAAAAAACGAAAGGCGGTACGACAATGGCGATTTTACACATCAACCTCACTTCGCGCAGTCTGACGGCAAAGACGGACGTTTACGTCGGCTTCCCTACCCCGACGCTGCAGGACATGATCCAGCATCGCGACAGCTACGACAGCACGAAGCAGTGGCCGGTCGTCTATCTGCTCCACGGCGCGGGCGGCGACGGCTTCGAGTGGATCCAGCGGACGGACATCGAGGCGCTGTGCTGCCGCTTCGGCTTCATTGCCGTCATCCCCAACGGCGAGCTGAGCTTCTACTGCAACACGCCGGACGGCCGAAACTACTACGATTTCATCGCCGACGAGCTGCCGCGCTTCATCGAATCCACCTTCCGCGCCTCCTCCCGGCCGGAGGACCGCTACCTCATGGGCTATTCCATGGGCGGCTTCGGCGCGGTGAAAATTGGCCTGCTGAACCCGGAACGGTATCATAAAATTGCATCTCTGTCCGGCTGCATGGACGTGGCGGGCTTTATCCGCGCCTTTGAGGGCGGCAGCATCTTCAACCTCCACGGCAATCTGCCCGGCTGGCCCGACATCGAGGGGACGGACAACGATATGCTGCACCTGCTGGATACGGCCATCGCCCGCCGCGCGCGTGGCGAATATGTCCCGCCGATCTACCACACGATCGGAAAACAGGATTTCATCTACGCCTTCAGCCAGCAGTGGCGCAAAAAGGCACAGGAATCCGGCCTCGACTTCATCTACTCCGAGGGCGAGGGCGCACATGATTTCGACTACTGGAACCCGAAAATCGCGAATGAAATCATGCCCTTCTTCTTCGCATAACGACAAACAAGCGGCGGCTGATCCGAACGATCAGCCGCCGCGCGGTTATTTGATTTTCTCGCGGCAGTGCGCCGGACAGTTGGCGCAGCAGCCGGAGCAGCCGCGCTTCCTGCGGCGGAGCAGATACCAGACCGACCCCGCCAGCCACAGCGCGACGAGCGCAAGAATCAGAAGCTCGATCATAGCAGCCCCACCAGCTGATACACCGCAAACGCCGCGACCCATGCAACCAGACACTGGAAAACCGCGACGCACGCGCCGCGCCAGCGCCCGCCCAGCTCGCGGCCAATGGCAGCCGTCGCGGCCACGCAGGGCGTATAGAGCAGGGTGAAGGTCAAAAAGCTGATGGCCGAGGCGGTGGTAAATACCGCCGGAAGGGCCAGCGCGAGATCATCCGCATGCAGCAGAATGCCGAGCGTGCTGACCACGGCCTCCTTCGCGGTAAAGCCGGTGATGAGCGCGGTGGAAACGCGCCAGTCCGTGAAGCCGAGCGGACGGAACACCGGCATGAGGAACCGGCCGATGATGGCCAGCAGGCTGTCTGCGCTGTCGGTGACGAAATTCAGCCGCGCGTCAAACGACTCTAAAAACCAGATCACAAGCGTCGCCACAAAAATGACGGTGAACGCCCGCTGCAGGAAGTCCTTTGCCTTGTCCCACAGCAGCATCGCCACACTTTTTGCCGACGGCATCCGGTAATTCGGCAGCTCCATGACAAACGGCACGGGATTGCCGCGGAACACGGTTTTATTGAGCAGCAGCGAAATCAGAACGCCCAGCAGCATTCCGCCGAAATACAGAATACCCATCGTCAGCGCGGCATACTGCGGGAAAAATGCCGCGGAAAAGACCGCGTAAATCGGTATTTTTGCAGAGCAGGACATGAACGGCGTCAGCAGAATCGTCAGACGGCGGTCGCGCGCCGAGGGCAGCGTCCGCGTCGCCATGACGGCCGGAACGGTGCAGCCGAAGCCGATGAGCATCGGCACAAAGCTGCGCCCGGACAGGCCGATGCGCCGCAGCAGCTTGTCCATCACGAAGGCGACGCGCGCCATATAGCCCGTGTCCTCCAGAATGGACAGGAAGAAGAACATGACCACGATGATCGGAAGAAAGCTCACCACGCTGCCCACGCCGGCGAAAATGCCGTCGACGACGAGACTGTGAACGACGGGATTGATGCCATAGGCAGTCAGTCCGGCGTCCACGACGGCGCTGAGCCGGCCGATGCCGAGCGCCAGCGCATCCTGCAGGAACGCGCCGACGACGTCAAAGGTCAGCCAGAAAATCAGCAGCATAATGCCGAGAAACACCGGCAGCGCGGCATACTTGTTCGTCAGCACGCGGTCAATGCGCACCGAGCGCAGATGCTCCCGGCTTTCGTGGCATTTGACGACCGTCTTTTCGCACAGCCGTTCGATGTAGTCATAGCGCATGGAGGCAATCGCGGCGTTGCGGTCGAGGCCGCCCTCGTCCTCCATCTGCACGATGCTGTGCTCCAGCAGCTCGCGCTCGTTCTGGTCGATGCCAAGCCGGCTGATGATATCCTCATCGCCCTCGATCATCTTCGTCGCGGCAAAGCGGCGGGAGATGCCGGCGTTCTCCGCGTGGTCCTCGATCAGATGGGACACGGCGTGAATGCAGCGGTGCACCGGACCTTCGTCGCAGAAATCCACGCGCTTGGGCAGACGCTTTGTCCGCGCGGTCTGCACCGCCAGCTCGATCAGCTCGTCGATGCCCTCGTTCTTTGCCGCGACGATCGGAACGACCGGAATGCCCAGCTCGTCGCTCATGCGGTTGATGTCGATCGTGCCGCCGTTGCCGCGCACCTCGTCCATCATATTCAGCGCCAGCACCATCGGAACCTGCAGCTCCAGCAGCTGGAGGGTCAGGTAGAGGTTGCGCTCGATATTGGTCGCATCAACGATATTGATGATGCCGTCGGGGTGGCGATTGAGGACAAAGTCGCGCGTGACGATTTCCTCGGCGGTGTACGGACGCAGGGAGTAAATGCCCGGCAGGTCGGCGACCTCGCAGTCCTTTTGCCCGCGGAGGAAGCCGGTTTTGCTGTCCACGGTAACGCCGGGGAAGTTGCCGACGTGCTGATTTGCGCCGGTTAATTGGTTGAACAGGGTAGTTTTGCCGCAATTCTGGTTACCCACCAAGGCGAACATCATGCCTGCGTCACCTCCGGCGAAATTTCGATCTGCGCCGCGTCGTCCAGCCGCAGGGTCAGCTCATAGCCGCGCAGACGGATTTCCATCGGATCGCCCATCGGCGCAATTTTCTGCACCGTGACGCGCGTGTGAGGAATCAGTCCCATATCCAGCAGACGGCAGCGCAGCACACCCTCGCCGCCCACTGCCGTAATCAGGCCGCTTTGCCCGACCGGCAGATCTTTTAATGTCATAGCGTCCCCCTCCAAGTTAGCTCGGATTAACTTTTTTGTCAGAAAAAGTATAGCATCCCCGCTCCGCCGTGTCAAGACAGAAGGCGGCCGCGCGAAAAAAAGAGAGAAAACCGCCGGCGCTCAGAGCCGCGCGGCCTCGTAAAGTCTGCTGAGAATGTGGCTCATGAGGTAAAATATGGTTTCAAAGCGCATGAAATCGAGCATATTATCATCGAAGAGAAAATTGAGGCTCGCGGGGAATTCGTCGTCGGCGTCCCAGAATTGGAGGACGACCGGCAGGAAGGGGAAGGCCTCGAGGCGGAAGGCGGCGTCGCCGGGCAGGGCGATTGGCGCGCCGAAGCGGCTGCACGCAGCGCGGAGCGCGTCGAGATGGCCGCTGAAGCGGTCGGCGGCGTGCTGATACAGCTCCATCCCCGGCGACGAGGCGCGCACCAGCCCCTTGATCGTCGCAAGCGAGCGGTATTGGCCGGAGAGCGCGCAGCCGTCCTTCGAGTCGCACAGCACGTCGCAGATGGTCAGCGCCGCGCCGAAATCCGCCTCCGCACTGTGCAAAAAGCCGTCGTCCGACCATTCGATCACGCCGTCGCTGCGGCCGATGCGGTATGCACGGCGCAGCATGGTGAGATAGAGATAGCGCCCGTCGCACTGCAGGGAGAATTTTCGGATCATTTTTTCCTGATCGTACTGCAAAAACACGCCGCGCACGCGGTCGCGCGTCAGGTCGTAATTCGATACCGGCATAGCAATCACCTCGCAGTGCATTATACCACAGGCCGGACAAAATAGCATCGGCTTTTTGCCTGTTTTTCCGCGACGACAGACAGAAAATTGCACGAACCAGCCAAATTCGCTGTTGAAATATGCGCCGCAATCCGTTATACTAAGGGTGAGTATCGGATGGAAAGGAAGGGCGACGCATGGGCGAAGCGATTGCTGTGATCTCCGGCAAGGGTGGCACGGGCAAAACGACCGTCTGCGCGGCTGTCGCGGCCTGTCTGGCGGCCGGCGGCAAGCGCGTGCTGTGCATCGACGCGGACGTCGGGCTGCGCAATCTCGATATCGCGCTGGGCATGGCCGATCTTTCCGTCGCCTCGTTTGCCGACGTGATCGGCGGGCGGTGCAGCCTGAGCGACGCTGCGGCGCATCCCGCGCTGCCCTCGCTGTTCCTGCTCACCGCGCCCATCCGCGAGGAATGCCCCGCGCTCGACGCCTTTGCCGCGTTGGTCGCGCAGGCGAAGCAGGACTTTGACTTCTGCCTGATCGACGCTCCGGCGGGCCTTGGCGAAGGCTTCCGCCTCGCTACCTGCCGCACCGACCGCTCCCTGCTGGTCGCAACGCCCGACCCCGCCTCCGTGCGCGATGCGGCGCATACGGCGGAGCTTTTGCAGCGCGACGGCAAGCGCGGGCTTTATCTGGTGGTCAACCGCGTGCGGCCGCGGACGTTCCGGCGGCTGGAGCTGACGGTGGACGATATGATGGACGAGGTCGGGCTGCCCTTGCTCGGCGTCGTGCCGGAGGACTCCGACGTGCTGTTTGCCGCGGCGGAAGGCTCCGCGCTGATTTTTGCAACCGACGGCGGGGCCGCCGAGGCCTGCCTGCGCATTTCGCGGCGGCTCTGCGGCGATATGCTACCGCTGATGAAACTCTGAGAGGTGAGAGTATGAATATTACATTGCTTGCTCATGACAAAAAGAAGGAACTGATGGTGCAGTTCTGCACCGCTTATAAGAGCATCCTTTCCAAGCACAGCCTGTCCGCGACGGCCACGACCGGACGGCTGGTCGCCGAGGCGACGGGCCTGCCGGTCACGCTGTTTTTGTCGCACAATCAGGGCGGCCACCAGCAGGTCGACGCCCGCATTGCCTATAACGAAATCGACCTCGTGCTGATGTTCACCGACCCGAACAACATTGACCCGTGGGAGGATCAGCAGATCGTGCAGACCATCCACCTGTGCGACACGCACAATGTCCCCGTCGCTACGAACCTTGCCTCGGCGGAAATGCTCATTCTCGGCCTGCAGCGCGGCGATCTGGACTGGCGCGAAATGCTGCGCCGCAAGCGCACAGTGAGGTAACAAATGGAAGCACGCGAGATTATTGAACGCATCCGCACGGCGGAGAAGAAAACGCCGGTGCGCGTAACTTTGCAGGAGTCCGCGCCCTGCACCTTTAAGGACGCGGAGGATTTTCACTCCGGCCCGCTGCACATTCTCTACGGCGACTGGAAGTCCCTCGCGCCGCAGCTGGCGGCCAATGCCGACAAAATCGCGGCGCTGCATGTTGAAAACAGCGCCTGCAATTCCGCCATTCCGCTGCTCGACCTGAAAAATCTGCATGCCCGCGTAGAGCCGGGCGCGATCCTGCGCGAGGGCGTGGAGCTGGGCGACAACGCCGTGGTCATGATGGGCGCGGTGCTGAACATCGGCGCGCGCGTCGGTGCGGGCAGCATGATCGATATGGGCGCGGTCCTCGGCGGCCGCGCGACGGTGGGCAGCCATTGCCACGTCGGCGCGGGCGCAGTGCTCGCGGGCGTGATCGAGCCGCCCAGTGCGCAGCCCGTCGTGCTGGGGGACAATGTCCTTGTCGGCGCGAATGCCGTCGTGCTCGAGGGCGTGCAGGTCGGCAGCGGCGCGGTGATCGCCGCCGGCGCGGTCGTGACGCAGGACGTGCCGGAAAACGCCGTCGTCGCCGGAATTCCGGCCAAAATCGTCAAATACCGCGACGCGCAGACCAACGGAAAAACCGTCCTTGTCGACGCTCTCCGCGAATTATAAGACAACAGCTCCGACGCACCGCGCCGGAGCTGCTTTGTATATTTGCATAAGGGTACGATCGATAACCGGCCTGTGCAGGCAGTATCGTGAGCAAGTGACGCATGGCGCTTTTTGCGTCCTACTGTGCCACGGTGTAGAGGGCGAAGAAGTAGCCCTTTTTGGCAAGCAGGTCGTCGAAGGTGCCCTGCTC
>CAKUNB010000015.1 GCA_934668285.1 uncultured Oscillospiraceae bacterium
CCTGCGTACTGTGTGACCACGACCGCGTGCTGACCAGCAAAAAGAGCGGCATCCAGCCGCTGCTGGAGCGGCTGGAGAGTGCCGAGCCGCTGGACGGCCTCTGCGTCGCCGACCGCATCATCGGAAAGGCGGCGGCGATGCTGCTGCTGACGATGGGTGTGACGGAGGTCTACGGCAGCGTCATGTCCCGTGCGGCCTATGCGCTGCTGACGGAGCGCGGCGTGGAGGCCAGCTATGGGGAGCTGGCGCCGTGCATCCGCAACCGCAAGGGGGATGGGCCTTGCCCGATGGAGCAGGCCGTCGCCGACCTGACCGACCCCGCCGACGCGCCGGCGGCCCTGCGCCGCAAGCTTGCGGAGCTGCGCGGGGGAAAATGAAATAATACGACAAAAACGGGACTGCAAACGCAGTCCCGTTTGGTTTTTTACAGTCCAATTTGGCTGTTTTACAGGTCAGTCGATGCCGAGGACCTTGTAGTCAGCGGCTTCGACGGCTTGGCGGAGGGGGGCGTCGTCGAGGGGGGCGCGGAGGGTGACGACGGCGGTTCCGGCGGTGTGGCTGACCTCCGCGCTTTCGACCTGCGGCAGTGCCTCGAGCGCCTTTTTGACGTGCGCCTCGCAGTGGCCGCACATCATGCCTTCGATTCTGATGGTCTTTTTCATGGGTTTCTTCTCCTTTTCAGTTGATTGTTTCGGGTAGATTTTCAGGAAATTCAGGCGCAGCGCGTTGGTGACAACGCAGAAGCTCGAAAGGCTCATGGCTGCCGCACCGAACATCGGGCTGAGCTGCCAGCCGAGGAGCGAAATGAACGCGCCTGCTGCCAGCGGAATGCCGAGCGTGTTGTAGAAAAACGCCCAGAACTGGTTTTCGTGGATGTTACGCAGCGTCCCGCGGCTGAGGCGGATCGCGGCGGGGACGTCTGTCAGGCGACTTTTCATCAGCACTACGTCCGCCGCGTCGATGGCGACGTCCGTGCCGGCCCCGATGGCAATGCCGAGGTCGGCACGCGTCAGGGCGGGCGCGTCGTTGATGCCGTCGCCGACCATGGCGACCTTGCCCTGCTGCATCAGATCGCGGATGACGGCCTCCTTGCCGTCGGGCAGGACTCCGGCGACGACCTCGTCAACGCCTGCCTGCTTGCCGATGGCCTTGGCGGTGCGCTCGTTGTCGCCCGTCAGCATGACGACGCGCAGGCCCAGCGCCCGCAGCTGCCGGATGGCCTCGGGGCTATCCTCCTTGATGGTGTCCGCAACGGCAATCGTGCCGAGGAAGGTGGTATCACGGCTGAAGAACAGCGGCGTTTTGCCCTGCTCGGCAAGGCTGCGGGCCGCTGCCCGCGCCTCCTCCGGCAGCGACAGATGCGCCTGCATCAGCGCCTCGTTGCCGCCGCGCAGGAGCGCGCCGTTTACCGTTCCGCTCAGGCCGCTGCCGGGCAGCGCCTGAAAGTTTTCTAGCTCCGGCGCGTCCAGTTCGCCGCAGTAGGCGACGATGGCCTTCGCGAGCGGATGCTCACTCCTGCGCTCCAGCGCCAGCGCCGAACGCAGCAGCTCATCCTGCGAAATGCCGGGAGCGGGAAGAACGTCGGTCACGGCGGGCGTTCCGGCGGTGATGGTGCCGGTTTTATCGAGTGCGACGATGCGAATTTTGCCCGCCTGCTCCAGCGAGGCGGCGGTTTTGAACAGGATGCCGTTCTTTGCGCCGACGCCGCTGCCGACCATGATCGCCACCGGCGTGGCAAGGCCCAGCGCGCACGGGCAGCTGATGACCAGCACGGAGATGCCCCGCGCCAGCGCAAAGCCGATGTCCCGACCGACAAGCAGCCAGATCACCGTCGCGAGGAGCGCAATGCTCATCACGACCGGCACGAACACGCCGGAAACGCGGTCGGCGACCTTGGCAATCGGCGCTTTGGTGGCTGCCGCATCGCTGACCATGCGGATGATCTGCGAGAGCGTCGTGTCCTCGCCGACGCGTGTGGCCTCACATTTCAGAAAGCCCGACTGGTTGAGTGTTGCGGCGGAGACGGAATCGCCCGCCGCCTTGTCCACGGGAAGGCTCTCGCCGGTGAGCGCGGCCTCGTTGACCGCGCTGCTGCCCTCGAGCACCACGCCGTCGGCGGGGATGCTCTGCGCCGGACGGACGAGGAAAATGTCGCCGCGCAGGAGCTGGGAGGCGGGAATCTCGACCTCCCTGCCGTCGCGCAGGACAGTGGCCGTCTTGGGCGCGAGGCGCAGAAGCGACCGGATAGCGTCGGTCGTTTTGCCCTTTGCGCGTGCCTCGAGCAGCTTGCCGACGGTGATGAGCGTCAGGATCATGGCGGCGGATTCAAAATAGAATTCCTCCATGTAGGCCATGACGGCCGCCGTGTCGCCGCGGCTCTGCGCGTTGGACATGGCAAACAGCGCGACCGTGCTGTAGCCGAAGGCCGCCGCCGCGCCGAGGGCGACGAGCGTGTCCATATTTGGCGCACGGTGCAGCAGGCCCTTCGTGCCGCTGATAAAGAATTTTTGGTTGATGACCATGACCGCCGCCGTCAGCAGCAGCTGAATCAGCCCCATCGCAACGTGGTCCGATGCGAGGAAGGACGGCAGCGGGAAGCCCCACATCATATGGCCCATCGACACGTACATCAGCGGCACGAGGAAGGCCAGCGACGCGATCAGCCGCCGCCGCAGCGCCTTCTGCCCGGCATCGGCGGGCGCCTCGTCGCGGGGCTGCGCCTGTGCGGGGGCGGCGTTGTGCAGGGCAGCGCCGTAACCGGTCGCCTCGACCGCCGCGATGATCGCCTCCGGCGAGGCCGTTCCCTCGACCTGCATCGAGTTGGTCAGCAGGCTCACGGCGCATTGGTTCACGCCCGCAACCTTGCCGACCGCTTTTTCCACTCGGGCGCTGCACGCGGCGCAGCTCATTCCGGTGACATCAAATTTCATGTGGAACACCTCTATTTCATCAGCTTCTGGAGCGTGTCCGTCAGCTCGTCGATGACCTCGTCCTTTCCGGCGCGGATGTCGTCGGCAACGCAGGTGCGGATATGCACCGCCAGCAGCTCGCGGTTGAAGGCGTTGAGCGCGGCGGCAGCGGCGGCGGACTGCGTCAGGATGTCCGTGCAGTATGCGTCGCGCTCGATCATGCCGCGCAGCCCGCGAATCTGGCCCTCGATGCGGCTCAGGCGGTTTTGCAGCGCCCGCCGCTCCTCCTCCGAGCGGTATTTGTGCTTTTCGCAGTGACAACAGGGCATTGGCGCCCACCTCGCTTTCCGATACAGTATTGTTCTGCAAAAGCGGCTTTTGCTATCCGCAGTATATACCCCCTAGGGGTATTTGTCAAGCATTTTTTTCGCCGCCCGAATTCGGGCGGCGAAGGGCACTGTGAATGGGTTACGGCAGCATGCCCCAGATGCTCTCCCAAGGGTTCTGACCCTCGGTCGTCGCTTCTTCGGTGGCATCCTGCTGGGTGGTGGTCGTCTGCGGCTTGGCGTCGAAGACGATCTGCAGCTCGAGCGTCTGGCCGGAGCGGTAGACGGTCAGGGTCGCCTCGTCACCGGCGCGGAACTTCTTCAGCTCGCGGCTCAGATCTTCCATGGAGCTGAGCGCGGTGCCGTTGATACCGGTGATGATATCACGGCGCTGCAGGCCGGCCTTTTCCGCGCTGCTGCCCAGCTCAACGCTGCTGACCAGCACGCCGAGCGGCAGGCCGTAGTTATCGGCGTCGGTGGAGCTGATGCTCGCGCCGTAGATGCCCATGTAGGCGCGGTTCTGCACGGCACCGAACTGCCGCAGGTCGTCCATGATCGCGGTCACGTCGTCGATGGGGATGGCAAAGCCGATGCCCTCGATGGAGGTGCCGCTGCTGGTCGAGCCGGAGTACTTTGCGGAGATGATGCCGACGACGTTGCCGCAGCTGTCAAACAGCGGGCCGCCGGAGTTGCCGGAGTTGATGGTCGCGTCGAGCTGCATCATGTTGATGGGGGTACCGTCGGTGTTGACGGCGCGCTCCTTGGCGCTGATATAGCCGACGGTCAGGGAATAGGTCAGCTCGCCGAGCGGGTTACCGATGGCGACGACCTCATCGCCGACGGCCAGAGAGGACGATTCGCCCAGCGTGACGGTGGGAAGGCCGGTCGCGTCGATCTTGATCAGGGCGATATCGCTGTCGGCCTCGTAGCCAAGGACGGTGGCGGGGTACTGTGTGCCGTCGTGGAGGGTGACGGTCAGGGTCTGCGCGTTCGAAACGACGTGGTAGTTCGTCAGAATCTCGCCGTCAGAGGAGATGATGAAGCCCGTGCCGCTGCTGGCGATGGTCGAGCGCTGTCCGAAGACGTTGAAGCCGTTGGAAATGGATTCATTATAAATGCCGACAATCGCGGGGACGTTCGCGGCGTAGATTTCGGCGGGCGTCATGGCCTCGGTGTTGGCGGCCACGGGGCGCACGCTCTGGTTTTCAAAGGTGGTCTGGGTGGGCGTCGGCGTGACGGTGGTCGTGGTATTGTCGCGGAGGATCAGCCCGACGGCGACGCCGCCGCACACGCTGCCAAGCAGCGCACAGCACAGCGCCAGCGCGGTGATGCGAAGGGCGGTATGCTTTTTCTTCGGCTTCCTCGGCTTGGGGGTCGGGGCGGAGTACTGATAGTGCGGCGAGCCGTAGGGCGCGGCGTTGTATTGCGGGGCAGCGTGCTGCGGAGCGCTCTGCTGCTCCGGCTCGGCCTGCTGCTCGGGGTCGGTCTGGGTTACAGGCTCTGCCTGTGCGGCGGGGGCGGCAGCCTCTGCTGCTTCGTCCTGCGCGGCGGGCGGGAAGCCCTTTTCATCACCGGTACCATAGAGATCAAAGGGTTCGTTCATAATGGTCACTCCTTCAACGGAAGCTGCCGCTTCCTTTTGTTTTCTGGGCTCAGTATACTGCCGGATTGTTACCGAAGTATGAAGCGAAAAAAAAGAAATCTTGAACGCTTCGCGCCCTATGCGGCCGGTTTTTTCAGGTGCAGCACGATGAACAGGAGCGTCAGCAGCACCTGAACGACGGCGCAGATGACCAGCAACAGCGTGACGGATTCGACCTGAAACGAGAGGACAAAGCTCAGGCCGAGACCCCAGATGATCAGTGCGCTGGAGAGGCTGACCATCAGCCGGTTCCACCACAGGCCGCTGAACACGACCGAGACGATGCCGCTGATCGGGATACCATAGATAAAGACCCGCCACGCATCGTCCGGCAGCACCTGAAAAATCCGCGCGAAGCAGAACAGCACCGTCATGACCAGCCAGACGAGGCCGACGGAGAGCAGGTGGATCAGAATGCGCTTGCTGCGGGATTTTGGCACCTTCTTTTCGCGCAGGAGATCCTGCACGGTAATATCATAAAGAGAGGCGATTTTGGCGAGAATGAATACGTCCGGCGTGCCGTCGCCGCGCTCCCATTTGGAGACGGACTTGTCCGAATAGTTGAGCTTCTCGGCAAGCTCGGCCTGCGTGTCGCCGTTCTGCTTGCGGTAGTAGGCGATGTTTTCGGCGATGAGCTGGCGCAGCTGTTCTTCGTTTACCGGCATGGCAAAAACTCCTTTCGAGGGCGGTAAAAGCGTTGAAAATCAAGGACTCTACCTGTGGTAGAGCGGGGTTCTCCGGCAGATAGAGGGTGGGTAGACCGCCCGTAGACCGGCCGGACGCAGCAGTGGCGTGACTTTTTTGCCGCTGTGCGGTATGCTCTGGGTGAGCCGAGGGGAATTCGCTTTCCCGTGGCAGCCAAAGCAACAGGAGGCTGAAACAATGAAGGAAAAACTCGCAAAGCTGATTCGCGTGATTACGACACCGCCGATCTTTGCGGCGCTGCTGTGCACGCTGCTGTATCTGTTGCTGCCGGACAGCTTTGCCTCCGGCGCGCATTATCTGCTGGCGCTGTGCTTCCTGACGGCGCTGCCGATGCTGGCCTATCCTGTCGCGGCGCTGGTGCCGCCATTGCGGCGGCGGGGGAGGGACGGCCAGCGGAATCTGGCGCTCGTCTTCTCCGTGCTCGGCTACATCGGCGGCTTTGTGATGGCCGTGGGCTTCGGCGGCGCGGCGGTGGAGAAGGTGATGTTCGGCACCTACCTGTTCTCCGGCGTTTCGCTGGCGGTCTGCACGGTGCTGCATCTCAAGGCCAGCGGCCACACCTGCGGCTGCTCCGGCCCGATTGCGCTGCTGGCGATGTTCGTCAGCCCGTGGTTCCTGCTGGGCTATCCGCTGCTGACACCCATCGTCTGGGCAAGCAAAAAGCTCGGGCGGCACTCCATGGCGCAGCTGATCGCCGGCGCGGTGATTCCGGTGCTGATGCTGCTGCTGTGCCGCGTTGAATTTTTCCCCGGATAATCTATTATAACAAAAAAATTTTGCTTTGCAAGCCTCAGCCTGTCGATTCCGCGTTTGAAATGCCGCCGCGGAATTGACAGGCTTATCTTTTTCGTGCTATAATACCAAAGAATATCCGACAATGCGCCGCATTGCCAAATCATTATTTTGAGGTAAAGAAATATGGATACAAAGGCATTGGCAGAACTGTTATTCCCCGACGTGACGACGACGCCGGAGGAGCTGGAGGCGCGCTATCCGCAGCGGGCGCTGCCCGAGGGTGCGGTGGTAACGCGTATGGCCCCCTCGCCGACCGGCTTTGTCCATCTGGGCAATCTGGTGCAGGGACTGGTCGCCGAGCGAATGGCGCATCAGTCCGGCGGCGTGCTGTTTTTGCGTGTGGAGGACACCGACGCCAAGCGCGAGGTGCCCGGCGCGGTTGAGGTGCTGATCAATACCCTGCGGCACTACGGCATTTCCTTCGACGAGGGCGCGACGATCGACGGCGATATGGGCGACTACGGCCCGTACCGCCAGCGGCAGCGCGCGGCGATCTATCATGTTTACGCAAAGCAGCTTGTCCTACAGGGCGACGCTTACCCCTGCTTCTGCACGGAGGAGGAGCTGACCGCCATGCGCGCCGAGCAGGAGGAGAAAAAGGTCAACTTCGGCTACTACGGCAGCTACGCCGTCTGGCGCGACCGGCCGATTGAGGACATTCAGGCGGCAATCGCGGCGGGCAAGCCGTGGGTGCTGCGCTTCCGCTCCACCGGCTCGATTGAAAACAAGTTCAAGTATACCGATCTGGTCAAGGGAGCCTTGACGATCACGGAGAACGACATCGATCAGGTGCTGCTCAAGTCCGACGGCATTCCGACCTATCATTTCGCCCATGCGGTGGACGATCATCTGATGCGCACGACGCATGTGGTGCGTGGCGACGAGTGGCTGCCGAGCCTGCCGTTCCACATTCAGCTCTTTAAGGCGCTGGGCTTCCGGCTGCCGAAGTATGTGCACATCGGCCCGCTGATGAAGATGGACGGCACGTCCAAGCGCAAGCTTTCCAAGCGCAAGGATCCGGAGCTGGCGCTGACGTACTATAAGGCCGAGGGCTTCCCTGTCCGCGCGGTGTATGAGTACGTGATGACGCTGCTGAACTCCAACTACGAGGACTGGCGCAAGGCAAATCCTGATGCGCCGTCTGACGACTTCAAGTTCTCCTATAAGAAGCTCAATCCGGCGGGCGCGCTGTTTGACTACGCGAAGCTCTGCGACGTGTCGAAGAACGAGATTGCGCGGATGGATGCGGAGACGGTCTACACGCTGGTGCTGGAATATGCCCGCGAGTTTGATCCGGACTTTGCCGCCGCACTGGCCGAAAATCCGGACTATGCCAAGGCCATTCTGGCCATTGGTCGCGGCGGCAAGAAGCCCCGCAAGGATCTTGCTACGTGGAAGGACGTCAAGCCGTACATGGGCTTCTTCTACGACGCGTACTTCACGCGCGGGCAGTTTCCGGACTTTGCTCCGGAGGTCATCCGCAGTGCGCTGGAAAAATTCCTCGCCGTCTATTCGCCCGAGGACGACGCGCAGGTCTGGTTCGACAAGGTCAAGGCCGTTACGGCGGGGCTGGGCTTTGCGGCGGATATGAAGCTGTATAAGGCGGACCCCTCGGCCTTCCCCGGCTCGGTGGCGGACGTTTCGACCTTCCTGCGTGTGGCCGTGACGGGCAAGACGAATTCGCCTGATCTGTATACGGTCATGCAGCTGCTGGGCGCGGAGCGGACGAAGCAGCGCATCCGCGCGGCGATGGAGGAGTTATAATGTATCGCTTTCTCGATCTTGCCAATGACCCGCGGCGGGCGCATTTTGAATACTTCCGCACGATGGCCAGCCCCTATGTTTCCGTCGCCGTGCCCTGCGACATCACGCCGCTGCGGCGGGCGGCCAAGGAGCGCGGCCTGCCGTTCTTCCTGACGCTGCTGCACACGGCAATCAATGCGGCAAACGACGTGCCGGAGCTGCGGCGCCGCATCAAGGGCGAGCGGGTCGCCGAATACGACCGCTGCCTCAGCTCGCACACCGTCGCGCTGCCGGACGGCACGTACTGCTACTGCACGCTCGACTGCGCCATGCCGCTCGACGCGTTCCTGCCCTATGCGCAGGAGCAGGTGGAGTGCGCCGCCGCTGCGGCGGAGATCGACGACGGAGAGGACCCCGATGAGCTGTATTTCGTCTCGTCGCTGCCGTGGCTGAGCTTTACGGCGCTGTCGCTGCCGGTGCCGAATCCGCCGGACAGCAATGTCCGCATCACGTTCGGAAAATTCTATGAGCAGGACGGAAAGGTTCTCCTGCCGCTGAATCTGACGGCGCATCACGGCCTTGCCGATGGGATTCACCTTGCCCGTTTCTATGAGGGCTTTGCTGCTCGCGTCAATAGCCTTGCATAAGGACGAAGGGACCGCGTTTTGCGGTCCCTTCATTGTGTCCAAAAACGACCGTTCTTGTCATTGCGATGCCGCTTCGTAAAATGGAATAAATATTAGTAAGATAAAGAAAAGTCTTGAAAACGGAAGCCTGTTAGGTTATAATATATATATGCTGGCGGACAGAAGCCTGCCGGAACAGAGAATAGAAAAAATGGAGGAGAAAAAATGAACGAACGAGGAAACCTGCTGGTTTCGACCCGGAGCGGTGCTGCGGGAAGAAAGCTGACCATCTGCATTTGCGGAGCCATTCTGGCAATTGCCGGAATCATTATCCTGCTGACCCCGGAAGCTTTTCACGCACTCAGCCGCCGCAACTACCACCTGATCTCGCTTCTGTGCGGTGTTGCAGCGATCGCTGTTGCCGCGTATTTTATTCTAGTGGCGTTTCTGGGCGGACGCTCCTACTGCGAGATCTATGAAAACGTCGTCACGGGCATGACCGCCCTGAGCCGCAATCAACCCAATGCGCCGATGCAGAACTTTGAAGTCAAGTACAGCGATATCAACAATGTGACGGATACAGGAAAGCGTATTTGCATCTACACGCCGTATGCCGTTTATGAGGTCTTGGCGATGAAGAATTGTCAGGAAGCTGTGCGGGCGATCCGCGCAAGAATGGCCGGCGCGGCGAAATGATCCCTGCCGCGAGAGCGCACGGCTGCGGACGGCACTAAGCTGAAATCAAGGGACCGCGTTTTGCGGTCCCTTGATATTTTTCTTTTTACTTTTCTTCGGGTGCTTCGGCTTCGACGGGGGTGAAGCGGAAGTTGACGACGTCAAACAGACCGCGGTCGGTGAGCTTCAGCTCCGGAATGACCGGCAGCGACATGAAGCACAGCGTCATGACCGGCTCGACCTCGCCTGCGATGCCCAGCTCATGGAACGCCGCCTCGTGAATGGCCGTCAGCTTTTCATCGACCCAGCGGCCGCTCTGGTCGCTCATCAGGCCCGCGACCGGCATCGGCATCCGCTCGATCACCTTGCCGTCACGCACAAGGACGATACCGCCCTCCTGCTCGGCGAGCGCCTCGACGGCGCAGGCCATCTCGTCGTCGTTCACGCCTACGGTGATGATGTTGTGCGAATCGTGCGCCACGGAGAGCGCGACCGCGCCGTGCTGAATCCCGTAGCCGCCGAGCAGCGCCACGGCGACGTTGCCGGTGCACTTGTGCCGCTCCACGACCGCGACCTTGACGATATCGACCGCCGGATCGCGGACGAAGTCGCCGTTTTCGTCGCGGCTGATGCGCGCGATGCGATTTTCGGACACCACGCCGCCGGGAACAAGCTGGATGACGTGCGCATAGTCGCTCTTGAGCGGCAGGCGCAGGCGGTCGACGGAGAAATCCTCCAAATGGACACTGCCCTTGACGGCGGAGATGTCGTGGCGGTGAACCTCCGGCAAATAGGTGTTATCAATGGAGCAGAGCTTTCCCTGCAACCAGACCTTATGAACATGGAATTCCTTCAGGTCGTCGAGCAGCACGATGTCTGCCCGCAGACCGGGGGCGATCGCGCCGCGATCATTCAAATGCCAGCATTCGGCGGCGTTGAGCGTCGCCATGCGGATGGCGCTGACGGGGTCGAGGCCTTCCTCTACGCAGATGCGCAGATGGTTGTCGATGTGGCCCTCGCTGAAAATCGTTTTCGGCTGCCGGTCGTCCGAGCACAGGACGCAGCGGCGGCTGTTTTCCGGCGTAACGCCCTTGAGCAGCGGGCGCAGATCGTGGCACGCCGAGCCTTGCCGCAGCAGGACGTACATACCGCACGAGATGCGTGCCTGCATTTCCTCGACCGTGGCGCATTCGTGGTCGCCGCGGATGCCGGGGGCGCTGTAGGCGTTGAGGCTCTTGCCCATGACCGTGGGTGCGTGGCCGTCGATGAGCTTGCCCTCGTTGATCGCGACGAGCAGCTTGTCAAGCACGGCATCGTCCGCGCCGACGACACCGACATAGTTCATGAACTCGCCAAGGCCGAGGATGTTCTCCCGCGTGATCGGTTCGCGCATCTGCTCGGCGTCGATGATCGCGCCGGAGGTTTCAAACGGCGTGGCCGGAACGCAGGAGGGGAGCATGAATTTGATGTCCAGCGCCGCATCCTTTGCGGCCTCCATCATGTAGTCGAGGCCCGTGATGCCGCAGACGTTGACGATCTCATGCGGGTCGGCGATGATCGTCGCCGCGCCGTGCGGGACAAGCAGGCGGCTGATCTGCTCTGGAGTAACGTAAGAGGATTCGATGTGAATGTGGCTGTCAATAAAGCCGGGGGCGGCGTAGCGGCCCTCCGCGTCTACGACCTCAAGGCCCTCATAGCTGCCGACACCGGCGATTTTTCCGTCGCACAGCGCGATGTCACCCTCACGGATCGTACCGGAGTAAACGTCCACAACGCGGCAGTTCTTAATAACAACATCTGCGGGCACCCGCCCGGCGGCAACGTCGATCAGTTTCTTCAGTTCCTGTTTCGTCATGCTTCGCAGCACTCCTTTCGTCTTTCCTATAATATAGCACAAGGAACCGGCTGCGTGTACAAAAATTTTTAGCGGCTCGGAACTTTCAGCAGAACTGACAAAAAGTCAAGGACGAACCGGCAAACGCCACAGGTTTATTTGTGCGTTTTGGCACTTTTTCCTGCTGCACAAAGGAAACCGCGAACGATAGGAGGAAAAACAGTCAGGTTAGAAAATCTTGTTACAGAACAAAGCGGGAGGGAAGGCGGGCGGCGGTTGTTACCCGAACCTAACAATTTTTTTGGTCGTCCGCCGATGCGCGATGCGGCCCTCCGACGAAGGACTTTCTGCGCGGATTTGAAAATTCTCCTTTACAGAACCGCGAACATCGGTTATACTATATGCGATAAAATTCGGATGGAGCAAGTAACATGATCGAATTTGAAGAATACAAGGGAAAGCTGAACGACCTCAAGCCGAAGCTGGAGGAGCTGAAGGCGGCGTTTTTGCCGCAGAGCCTGCTCGACGAGCTGGAGCGGCTGCACGCCATGGCCGAGGCGCCGGGCTTCTGGGACGATCCGGCCCGTTCGCAGAAGGCCGTGATGCGGACAAAGACGCTCGAGGCCAAGCGCGACCGCTTCCACGCCATGACCTCCGGCTGGGATGATTTAATGACCATCTGCGAGATGGCTTTGGAGGAAAACGACGACTCCATGCTGCCCGAGCTGACCGAGGGCTACGCCAAGCTCGAGCGCGAGATGGAGGAGGCGCGGCTGGAAACGCTGCTCAAGGGCGAGTACGACGGCAACAACGCCATCGTTTCCTTCCAGGCGGGCGCGGGCGGCACCGAGGCGCAGGACTGGGCGCAGATGCTCTACCGCATGTACACCCGCTGGGTCGAGGCCCACGGGCTGAGCTATAAGATTCTCGACTACCTCGACGGCGACGAGGCGGGCATCAAGTCTGCCAGCATCCTCGTTGAGGGCGACAATGCCTACGGCTTCCTGAAAAGCGAGAACGGCGTTCACCGGCTGGTGCGCGTCTCGCCGTTCGACGCCAACGCGCGGCGGCAGACGTCGTTTGCGGCAGTGGAGGTCATTCCGGAGATCGCCGACGACTCCAAGGACGTGGAAATTCGCCCCGAGGACATTGAAATGCAGGTCTACCGTTCCTCCGGCGCGGGCGGCCAGCATATCAACAAGACCTCCTCGGCCGTGCGCCTGATTCATAAGCCGACCGGCATCGTCGTCGCCTGCCAGACGCAGCGCGACCAGTTCCAGAACAAGGAAACCTGCATGCGCATGCTGCGCTCGAAGCTCATCGAGATCAAGGAGCGCGAGCATCTGGACAAGATTTCCGACATCAAGGGCACGCAGATGAAGATCGAGTGGGGCAGCCAGATCCGCAACTATGTTTTCATGCCCTACACGCTCGTCAAGGACACCCGCACCGGCTTTGAAACGACCAATATCAACGCCGTGATGGACGGCGGGATCGACGGCTTCATCAACGCCTACCTGACCTGCGCCGCGACCGGCACGTGGGTGACAAAATAATCGGGAAAGCCGCAAAAAAGTGCTTGAAATAATCGAATCCTTGTGATAAAATCATCAGTACTGTGTGCATATGCGTTCGTACAGAACTTTGAAGCCTCCGCGCCGCCGCGTGGCCGAGCCGGAGCTTCCCTTAAAAATTTCGGCGTGCCGCCTGCCGTAAGCGCGGTGACATATGGAGGGTAAAATGGGTGCTTTAAGAATCGTTCTTCTGGTTTGCCAGATGATTTCCTGCGTCGCTCTGACGCTGATCGTTATGATGCAGTCCAGCAAAGAGGACGGCCTCGGCGCAATCGCCGGCAATTCCGAGAACTATTTCGGCAAGGGCAAGGGTGCTTCCAGAGACGCGAAGCTCGCGCGCGCGACCAAGTGGATTGCCGCAGCGTTCGTTCTGCTGACGCTGTTTGTCTCCCTGCTGTACACCGCAGCATAAGCTACGAGAACGTGAACAGGCCGCCTCATATCGAGGCGGCCTGCTTTTTTGCTTTGTGCATAGTGAATGGTGAATAAAATAAATAGGTGTGCCTTCGGCACGGATTGAAATTCCGCTGCGGCGGGGGGGCGGGCGCTCGGTGAGCGCCCTTGCGGCGTGTAACGATGCTTTTTGCCGCTTGTCCCAATTATATGAATTGCGGAAGTGCCAGCGCGGCGGGGTGGGGGCACCCCGCCCTACGCATCGTGGGGGTGTGCCGTGTGGGAGACGGGGGGGACGGATCGCCACGTCGCTTCACTCCTCGCAATGACAAGATGAGTAGTTCTTTGATGCGCGCAGGCTGTCTCATAGCGAGATGGCCTGCTTTTTGACTATTGCGGAATTTTGAGAAAAGAGGAGGTGGGCTGGGGGGATTTTTGCTGCTGCGGCGGTTTTTTTGCTGCTGCGGCAGATTTTTTTTGCTTTGTTGCACAATTCGGGTTCATTTTGACGGATTTTACGCCTCTGGTTGAGAGGCGTTTTTTTCTGCGCTTCTACACTGATTCTGAGGGGATGATGGAAATGAATCCGAATCTGCCGACGGAAAAGCGGCGGTTCGCGGCGGCGTATCTCGACTGCTTTGACGCCGGACGGGCCGCTGCGGCGGTCGGGAGGGAGGACGGAATCCGGCTGCTGGCGATGCCGGCGGTACAGCGGGAGCTTGCTCTGCAGCGCGGACAGTACGACATTTGCAGGAGGGATGTGCTGCGGCGGCTGGCGCAGCTGGCCTTCGGGCGGGCGAATGACTGCGTGAGGCTGGTGCTGGAGGATGCGCCGGAGGTGGAGACGCTGGAGCTGAGCCTGCTGGCGGAGGTCAAGCGCAACGAAAAGGGAACGGTGGAGGTCAAGCTGGTGGACAGGCTGCGGGCACTCGAACAGTTGCTTAACGCCGTTTCCGATGAGGGAGAGCTTGCTGACTCGTTTTTTGCGGCGGCGGAGGATGTGGAGACGGCTTGACGTTCTCAAAAAAACAGCGCGTCGTCTTGAACTGGTGGCGGCGCGGCAGTGCGCACTGCAAAAAGGAAGCGATCATCTGCGATGGCGCGGTGCGCTCGGGCAAGACGCTGTGCATGGGACTGAGCTTCTTCCTGTGGGCGTGCTCGAGCTTTCGCGGGGCGCGGTTCGGCATCTGCGGCAAGACGATTTCCTCGCTGCGGCGCAATGTGCTGGCGGAGCTGCTGCCGAAGCTGCGGGCCATCGGCTTTTCCGTTACCGAACGGCGGACGGACAACCTGGTGCAGGTGACCTTTCGGAGCAGGACGAACGAGTTTTATATCTTCGGCGGGCGGGACGAAAGCTCGGCATCGCTGATTCAGGGCATTACCTTTGCCGGAATTCTGCTCGACGAGGTGGCGCTGATGCCGCGCTCGTTTGTGGAGCAGGCCTGCGCGCGCTGCTCGGTGACGGGCAGCAGGCTGTGGTTTAACTGCAACCCGGAGGGGCCGCATCACTGGTTTTATACCGAGTGGATTCAGCACGCGGAGGAACGGAATTGCCTGTATCTGCACTTTACGATGGAGGACAATCCGTCGCTTTCCGCCGCGATCCGGCGGCGGTATGAGCGGCTTTACAGCGGGGTGTTTTTCCGGCGGTTCGTGCTGGGGCAGTGGGTGGCCGCCGAGGGGCGGGTGTACGACTTCTTTGACGCTGCCGCCGCGCCTGCGCCGCCTGCGCCGCCGTTCCGGCAGTGGTATATTTCCTGCGACTACGGAACGGTGAATCCTGCGTCCTTCGGGTTGTGGGGGGAGAAGGACGGAATCTGGTACCGCGTGCAGGAGTTCTACTTTGACTCACGGCGCGAGATGCGGCAGATGACGGACGCGGAATACGCCGCGGCGCTGCGGCAGCTGGCAGGGGAACGGCCGATCACGGCGGTGATCGTCGACCCGTCGGCGGCGAGCTTTATTGAGCTGCTGCGGCGGGAGGGCTGGAATGTCAAACGCGCGGAAAACGACGTGCTCTCCGGCATTCGGCTTACGTCCGATCTGCTCAAGGCGGGCAGGCTTGTGATCTGCGACACGTGCAGCGACTGCCTGCGGGAGATGGAGCAGTATGTGTGGGACCAGAAGGCCGGAAGGGATGCGGTCAGGAAGGAGCACGATCACGCAATGGACGATATGCGCTACTTTGTTTCCACCGCGCTGTGCAGAAGCTGCGCGCCGGTCGCCGCAAGAGCCGTGCGGCGCGGGCAGACGGCGGGCGCACAGGGCGCTTTGGATCAGTATTTTTGAGAGGAGGTAGTTTGAAATGAAACGGAAAGAGAAAATACCGGCGGCCTCGGCGGCCACGCAGCTCAGAAGCTCACAGGCGGCGCCGTTTTCCGCGCTGGGAGGGCTGGTGCCGCTCGGCGGAAACGAGGCGCGGCTGTACGCGTCGCTGCGGCAGAGCCTGCCGATTATCGACGCAGCAATTACGAAGCTGGTGCGGCTGGTGGGCGGCTTTACCGTCGAAAGCCCGCAGGGAGAGGCGGCGCTGCGGGAGTTTCTGCGCACGGTGCCCTGCGGGTACGGACAGCGCGGCGTTGACAGCTTTCTGGCGGCGTATCTTGACAGCCTGCTGACCTATGGGCGGGCCGTCGGCGAAATGGTCGTGCAGGGGCGGCAGCTGGCGGCGGTCTGCTGGGGCGATGTGACGGCGGTGCAGATTCACGAGGGCGAATCGCCGCTTAACGTGACGATCTGCGCACCGGACGCGAGCGGACAGCTGCGGGCGCTGCCGTATCAGCATTTGCTGCTGCTGACGACGCTCAATCCCGAGGTGGGGCAACCCTACGGCGTGTCGCTGCTGCGCAGTATGCCGTTTCTGGCTGACATTTTGCTGAAAATCTATCGGACGATCGGCGTGAACTGGGAACGCGCGGGGAACGTGCGCTACGCGGTGGTCTGCAAGCCGTCCGGCGACAGTCTGGAACGCGCTGCGGCGGGCGAGCACGCTGAGACGATTGCGCGGGAATGGGCCGAGGCCATGCAGGACAGCAAGAGCGGCGCGGTGCGCGACTTTGTCGCCATCGGCGACGTGTCGGTCAAGGTGATCGGCGCGGATGGGCAGATCCTTGACTCGGAGATTCCCGTGCGGCAGCTGCTGGAGCAGCTTGTGGCGAGAACTGGTCTGCCGCCGTTCATGCTCGGCCTGAGCTGGGCCAGCACGGAGCGCATGAGCCAGCAGCAGGCGGATTTGCTGACCAGCGAGCTTTGGGCAATCCGCAGGACGGTGGAGCCGGCGCTGGAGCGCATCTGCGAGCTTTGGCTCCGGCTGAACGGATACAGCTGCACGGCGCGCATCTGCTGGGACGATATCTGTCTGCAGGACCTTGTGGAGGAGGCGCAGGCGGCGCTCTACCGCGCACAGGCACGGAAGCTGGAGGAAAACCATACGAACTGAAAGGGAGGAGTTTTTGCGATGAACATTCGCAAGGAGGCTGCCGTCGTCGGCTCCGGTACGCCCGACGAGGAGCAGCTGAGGAGAATTAACGCGCTGGCAAAGCGGCCGCTGCGTGCCGAGGAGGTCTATTCCTTCCGCGTACGGCTGTGCGACGATCAGCCAGATCGGGACAACGAGCGGTTTGACACCGCGGCACTGCCGGTGCTGGCGGAGCTTTTCTATGGGAAAACGGGAATCCTTGACCACAATTGGTCGACCGAGGGGCAGGTCGCGCGGATTTACCGGACGGAGGTTTGCAGCAAGGGCAAGGTGCACTACATCAGCGCCGACTGCTACATGCTCCGCACGGAGAAAAACGCCGCGCTGATTGCAGACATCGAGGGCGGAATCAAAAAGGAGGTTTCCGTCGGGTGCGCGATGGCAGAGACGAAATGCAGCATCTGCGGCGCGCACTACGGCAGCTGCGAGCACCGAAAGGGCATCACCTATGGCAAGGGGCTTTGCTGTGCGGTGCTCTGCTCGCCGACCGATGCCTATGAATTTTCCTTCGTCGCCGTCCCCGCGCAGCGGGAGGCGGGCGTGATGAAGGCGGCGGAAGGGGGTGGAGAGATGTCTCTTGACGAGCTTGTACAGAAGGCCGGTACACCGGTGCTGGCGGATCGGCTGCGCTGTCTGGAGGAGGAAGCGGCCTTTGGACGGCAGTGCCGCGAGGGGCTGCTGGAGCAGGTCGTTACGGCGGGTGTGACGCTGGACTTCGGCGCGGACGCCGCGACGTTGCGAAAATCCTTCGGGGCGCTGAGCTTTGATGAGCTGACGGCGCTGAAAACGGCAATGGACAAGCGTCTGGCTGCGCTGTTCCCCGGGGAACTGCAGCTTCCCGGCGGAGCTGCGGTTTCCGCTGTACTGGATGCGGACTACATGATTTAATACTGATTCTTGATTAAAAATTTAATCAAGAATCCCGTGTGCTGCGCACACGCGCATCGTGCGAACGCACGATGCGCCGTCTCATGCAGAATCTGACGCGCCTTTGGCGCTATAAAAGCTTTTCAAGCTTTTTAACAGATTCTAGTATAATATTTTAATGGAGGTATTACAATGATTTCTTATCAGTCGATTGCGCAGGAATGCGCCAGCTTTTATGCAGATGTTCCCATTGCGGCCGGTGTGCCGTGCAAGATGAGCCAGAACGACAGCATCGTGAAGGCGGTAAAAAACGACGCCTTTATCGGCGTTACGGTTGGTCAGCGCGATAATATGGTCACGGTGGCCGTGCGCGGCTTTGTGACCGTGCGCTATTCCGGCGATGCGCCCGCCGTCGGCAGAACCGGCCTGTGCACCGGCGACAACGGCACCGTTACCGCCAGCACGAGCGGGCAGGTCTACCTTGTCGTCAACGCCGATACGGTGAAGAAGACGGTCACATTCCTGCTGTAATTTTTGAAGGAGGTTTTATAAAATGGCATTTGACAACATCAAGCTCGAAAAGGGCATGTATCACGAGGGCAGCAAGCCCTTTACTCAGGTTCTGGAGGAGCAGGATCCTTCGGAAAGCTACAAGGGCACGGCGCTGGAGGGCACCGACGCATTCCAGCGGCAGCTCAAGCGCTTCGGCATCCGCGTGAAGGGACCGGCGTCCGATCCGGTGGAGAAGTTTTTTGCGACCTTTGAGTCCTCGGTGCTGTTTCCGGAGTTCATTTCCCGCATCGTCCGCCAGGGCGCGGAGGAGGGAAATCTCCTGCCGTCCATCGTTGCGACTGTGACGAAGATCGACGGCATGGATTACCGCAGCATCTTCTCGGCCTCGAGCGGCGACGACAAGCGTCTGGCAGAGGTGGCCGAGGGTGCGTCGATTCCGGCAACAACCATCCGTACGCGCGACAATGTGGTCAAGCTGCACAAGCGCGGCAGAATGCTCGTCGCGTCCTATGAGGCGCTGCGCTTCCAGAAGCTCGACCTGTTCTCCGTGATGCTGCGCCAGATCGGCGCGTACATCCATCAGGCGCAGCTGGCCGACGCCGTTGCCGTTCTGACCGAGGACTGCGATGCGCTGCAGGTTGGCTCTGCACCGATTACCGACGGAACGACGGCCTTCTCCTATGCGGCCCTGATCGATTTCTGGGCGCAGTTCCATCCGTATGAGATGAGCACGATGCTCGTCGGCGGCGACGCAATGGCGGCGCTGCTGAAGCTCGACGAGTTTCAGAATCCCGCGACCGGCCTGAACTTCCAGGCGACTGGCAAGCTGACGACCCCCATCGGCGCGGAGCTGCTGCGTACCGATGCGGTGGGCGCAAACAAGATTCTGGCGCTCGACCGCCGCTATGCGCTGGAAATGGTGCAGGCGGGCGATATCGCCGTGGAATATGACAAGCTGATCGACCGCCAGCTGGAGCGCGCGGCGATTACCTCAATCTGCGGCTTTACGACCCTGTTTGACGAGGCGGCCAAGCAGCTGGAGCTGAACGCATGAGCGTCTACGACGACGCGCGGCAGACGGCGGAGGCGCTCTACGGCGAGGCGGACGAGAATCTGACGGCGCTGTGTCAGGCGGCGGCGGACGCGTATATCGCGCGGCTGCGCAGGGACGTGACGGCGGAGGACTGCGGGCAGACGCTCGCAGTCGCCGCCGCACTGACGGCCGTGGCGATCCTGCGGCGGGGCAATGCCGTCTCGGACTTCTCGCTGGCGGCGGTTTCCGTACATTTTGCCGACGGCGGAGACGGCTTTCCGGAGGCGGCGGAGCGGCTGATGGCGCCGTATGTGGAGCCGTCGGGCTTTGCCTTTCGGAGTGTGGCGGTATGAATCAGAGGCTCATGACACGGCTGATCCGCCGCTACGGCACGCCGATCCAGCACTACTCCGGCACGCAGGTAACGGCCTATTTCGCGATTTTTCAGCCCGTTACCTCGCGGAGCTGGCAGAATATGGAGCGAATGATCCCGACTGCCGGTGAGATTCCGCGCGGGCAGTATCTGTACATCGGGCCGGTGTCGGAGGAGCTGAAAAACGGCGACAGGCTGTGCATGGACAACCGCAATTATATTGTGCGGCGGGCCGACCGGCTGCATTTTAAGGAGGAGGCGCTGTTCGTCTGGGGACTGTGCGTGGAGGGAGGCATCGACGACGATGAATGACCTGATGACCAAGCTGGTCACGATCCTGACCATGGCGCAGATTCGCGCGCAGGGCGCGTTCCTGCGGACGAAAATCCCACAGCTCACCACGCCGCTGACGGTGGTCGACTGCGCGATCACCCTAGAACCGGTGGCCATCGGGAATCTGTTCGGGCGCGACAGCGCGGACGGCTATTACCGCTGCCAGCGGGCGGAATATACGGCGCTGCTGGACACCTACGCGCCGTATAACGGCAACGGCGCGCTGATGATCCGGCCGATCATACGGAAGCTGGTGTGCGCACTCGACACGGTTCCGGCGGGCTACCGGCTACTGGATATTCAGGTCGGGCAGACGCATTACGACGCGGACAGCGACTGCTATATCAACACCATCAAGGTGCGGTACGAGACGTTCCCAATCCTGAAAACGATAGGAGGCACGGTATGAGCCAGACGATTTGCTTTCGCGCGCCGGAGGTCAGCGTGGCGGTCAACGGGCAGGTGCTCGGCATGGCGCAGAGCGTTGAGCTGCGGGTCAGCTCGGCGCCGGTTACGGTGCGCTCGTTCGGCATGCGCGACCCGATCGCGGTGCTGAAGGG
>CAKUNB010000016.1 GCA_934668285.1 uncultured Oscillospiraceae bacterium
CTGAATGACCTGACGCAGCCGCTCGAAATCCGTCTGAAACGCGTTCAGCACCGTGTCAAAATCGCCCGCAGCCAGCTTGAGCTTGTCCTGCATCTGGGCGAACAGCGCCTGCAGCTGCTCATCGGCAGACGCAGCGCGTTCGCGGGCCAGCCGCTCGGCCATCTCCGCGCGGCGATAGGCGGCCAGCTCCAGCTCATTGAGCTTTTCCGACGGCGCGGGCTGTCCCTCGGGCGGCGCAAGAGGCGCGTCAAGGTCTACAGGGGAAGCTTCGGGCGCGTCCGGCCGCTCGCGCAGCGTGAGCAGCTGCTCCTCCAAGGCGGACTTTTCCGCAACCGCAGCGTCGCGCTCGGCCTGCGCCGTTTCCAACGTGCCCGTCAGGCGGTCGTTCTCCTCCTGCAGCGCGCGCAGCTCCTTTTCGTGCTGCGCCGTCAGATTCTGAATAAACTGCACCACATCGGTGCGATTGAAACCGCGCATGGCGGTGCGGAAATTTTCAGAGCAGGACATCGGGTCTTCCTCCTGTTTTTCGTTCTTTTTCCCCATTATAGCACGCCGCAGCAGGAAAAACAATACGGACAGGCGAATTTTCAGCCGGCTCGCGTGCTGCAATTTTGCCGTGTTTTTCAAAAAGGTCTTTACTTTGCGCGGACAATCTGCTATAATATCTCCCGTAAATGCGCCAGTGGCTCAATGGATAGAGCATCGGATTCCGGTTCCGAGGGTTGGGGGTTCGAGTCCCTTCTGGCGTGCCAAAAAGCCGCGGCCCTCTGGGCTGCGGTTTTTTGGCATGCCGGAAGGAACTCGAAGAGTTGCAATAAACTATCGATGCAACAGGAAGTACCAAAAGTTATGCGAAAACTCTAAGAAAGCTGCCGGTGGCAGCTTTCCGTAGCTCCACCACTACCTTCGGTACGAGTCCCTTCTGGCGTGCCAAAAAAGTCCGATTTTGTCATTGCGAGGCCCTGAAAGGGCCGTGGCAATCTCGCAGAATTATTTTGATATTTCGACAGATTAGGGCGAATACGAAACTTCCTGCACGAGATTGCCACGTCGCTTCGCTCCTCGCAATGACAAACGAGGCGGCTTTTTGGCACGCCAGAAGGGGCTCGAAGAATTGCAATAAAAGATGCTGCCTGCACGGGCCGATGTACCCGCAAGGGGTATGCCGCATCCGTAAGGCTCCTTCGTCGGAAACTTCTGCGCAATGGGCATCGGCCCCTACGCGGAGAACGGCGGCGGGCTGGGGGCAGCCCGCCCTACGAACGATTTCCGACACTGCCTACCGTCCCCAATCCTGCCCTCCGCCTGCGTTCGACGAACGCGAACATTTTTCGATGAGAGCAATTTAAGGAAGCATAATCGGACTTTTTTGCGAGATTTCGCGTTATTTTTTAAAAAAGATAACCAACTTGCCTTGCAGGTCGGCGGGTTTTATTGTATAATGCAACTATCATCCAAAAGTGTTTGTATTTTCCCATTCTTGTTTGTGTTTTCTGCACAAATGCAAAGAGAGGTTTACAATATGGCAACTTTCTATCTCAACGGCGCTGAGGTTACCGTGGCCAAAAAGCAGAAGCTGCTGCGCTTCCTCCGCGACGAAATGCACATCACCTCCGCCAAGGACGGCTGCAGCGAGGGCGCGTGCGGCGCATGTACCGTGCTGATCGACGGCGAGCCGTGCCGCGCCTGCGTTCCCGACACCGAGCGCCTCGACGGCAAGAGCGTCCTGACGGTCGAGGGCCTGAGCGATTTTGAGAAGGCCGTTTACACCTACGCCTTCGGCGAGGCCGGCGCGGTGCAGTGCGGCTTCTGCATTCCTGGCATGGTGCTGTGCGCCAAGAGCCTGCTTGACAAGGTTTCCGAACCGACCGACGAGCAGATTCGCTTTGCCATCCGCAATAATTACTGCCGCTGCACCGGCTATGTCAAGATCATCGCCGCCATCCGTCTGGCGGGGCAGATTCTCCGCGACGGCAAGATTCCGCTGCCGTCCGAGACGGACTGGAAGCTCGGCTCGCGCGTCCACCGCATCGACGTGGAGGAAAAGGTGCTGGGCTACGGCAAGTATCCCGACGATTTCTACGTTGACGGCATGTGCTACGGCGGCGCCGTCCGCAGCAAGCACGCCCGCGCGCGCATCGTCGCCATCGACCCGTCCGCCGCACTGAAGCTGCCGGGTGTCGTCGCTGTCCTGACCGCCGAGGATATCCCCGGCGAGAACAAGGTCGGCCACCTGAAGCACGACCAGTACACCCTTATCCCCATCGGCGGCCTGACCCACTATCTCGGCGACGCGATCGTGCTCGTCGTGGCGGAGGATCAGGAGACGCTGGAAAAGGCCAAGAAGTTGGTCAAGATTACTTACGATGTCCTGCCCGCCATCCATAACATCGACGAAGCCGTGGCGGACACCGCGCTGGTCTTCGACGAGGAGACTACGAACGTGCAGGCCTACAAGCACGTCAGCCGCGGCGACGCGGCGGGTGCGATTGCAAACGCGCCGCATGTCATCTCGGAGCATTTTGAGACCCCATGGACCGAGCACGCCTTCCTCGAGCCGGAATGCTGCGTCGCCTACCGCGAGGAGGACGGCACGGTCATGCTCATCACGACCGACCAGTCGTCGCACACGACGCTGCACGAGTGCTCGCTGCTCCTCGGCTCGAAGAAGGTCAAGGTGCAAAACGCCCTCGTCGGCGGCGGCTTCGGCGGCAAGGAGGACATGTCCGTCCAGCACCACGCCGCGCTGATCGCTTACTGCACCGGCCGTCCGGTCAAGGTCAAATTCAGCCGCGACGAGTCCATCCTCGTCCACCCGAAGCGCCATCATTTCGTGATGGACTTCACCCTCGGCTGCGACAACGACGGCAAGATCCTCGGCGTCAAGGCAAAGGTCGCCTCCGATACCGGCGCGTTTGCCTCGCTCGGCGGTCCGGTTCTGGAGCGCGCCTGTACCCATGCCGCGGGTCCCTATGCCTACGAAAATTTCGAGATCGAGGGCACGGCCTACTATACCAATAACCCGCCCGCCGGTGCGTTCCGCGGCTTCGGCGTGACGCAGACCTGCTTCGCAATGGAGAGCCTGCTGAACATGATGGCCGAGGAGATCGGTATCAGCCCGTGGGAAATTCGCTACCGCAATGCCATCCGTCCGGGCGGCGTCCTGCCGAACGGCCAGATCGTGGATGATTCGACCGGCCTTGTGGAAACGCTCGAGGCGATCAAGCCCTATTATGACGAAGCCGTCGCCGCCGGTAAGCCCGTCGGCCTTGCCTGCGCGATGAAAAATGCGGGCGTCGGCGTCGGCATCCCCGACTGGGGCCGCTGCAAGCTCATCGTCGAGGACGATGCCAAGCTCCATATCTATACCGGCGCGTCGTGCATCGGGCAGGGCCTTGGCACGGTGCTGATACAGATGATCGTTTCCAACACCGACCTGCATCGTGACGATATTGTCTATGAGCGCAGCAACACATGGATCGCACCCGACTCCGGCGATACCTCCGGCTCCCGCCAGACGCTCGTCACCGGCGAGGCCTGCCGCCGCGCCTGCGAGAAGCTGATGGAGGCCAAGCAAGGGAAAACGCTGGCCGACCTGAAGGGGCAGGAGTTCTACGGCGAGTACCTCGCCAAGACCGACAAGCTGGGCGCGGACGTGCCGAATCCCGTTTCCCACGTCGCCTACGGCTACGCGACGCAGCTGTGCATCCTCAACAAGAACACTGGCCTGATGGAAAAGATGGTCGCCGCGCACGACGTCGGCAAGGCCGTCAACCCCCTGTCCTGCGAGGGACAGATCGAGGGCGGCGTCGTCATGTCGATGGGCTACGCGCTGACCGAGGAATATAAGCTCGACGCGCACTGCAAGCCGATCTCCAAGTTCGGCACGCTCGGCCTGTTCCGCGCGCACCAGATTCCGGAAATCAAGGCGCTGGTCATCGATAAGCCCGGCCTGAACGTCGCCTGCGGCGCCATCGGCATCGGCGAGATCACCTCGATCCCGACCGCACCGGCCATTGCGGAGGCATATTACCAGCTCGACGGCGAGCGCCGCTACAGTCTGCCGCTGGCCAACACGCCCTATGAGCGGAAATAAGAAAAGGAGGCAGTTGACATGAACGTTAAGAAAAAATTCCCGTCCAAGGTTGCCTGCGTCCACTGCAACGGCGGCTGCCGCGCCAAGCAAAGCCCCGAGGGCTACGACCTGTGCTCCTACGGCTGCATCGGCTGCGGCGCGTGTATCGATAAATGCCGTTTCGGCGCGATTTCGCTCAACAGCTACGGCGTGGCCGAGGTCGACGAGAACAAGTGCATCGGCTGCGGCGCGTGCTATCTCGCCTGCCCGCAGCGCGTGATTCACCTACGGCTGGAGGCCAACCCCATCGTCGTGCTCTGCTCGAATAAGGACGCGCGCTGTAAGGACGCGTGCGAGGTCAGCTGCATCGGCTGCGGCCTGTGCGAAAAAACCTGCCCCGCCGGCGCGATCAAGGTTTCGGAAAACCGTGCCTTCATCTTCGCGGACAAGTGCCTTTCCTGCGGCGCCTGCGCCATGGTCTGCCCCCGCAACGTCATCCACGACAAACGCGGCATCCTGACCCATCGGATCTGAATACGCTAAAAAAACCGGTGCCGGCCCAACGCCCGACACCGGTTTTTCACGTGATTGCAAGTAGTATAGTTTCCATGCAGGGGCCGATGCCCCCCTATGGGCACGTTTCGTGAAGAATGAGTGGTGAATAGTGAATAAAATGATGCCTTCGGCATAAATCCAAAATCCGCTGCGGGCAGTTATGGAACGGTACTATACGGCCTGTCATTATTTCTTGCAAATTGTACATATAATTATGTTATAATAATGCGCAAGAAAGGAAGCGGTTCAAATGCCGCAAATTCGACCGATTACTGATCTCAGGAACACCAACGAGATTTCTGAGGTCTGCCATGCCAAGCGCGAGCCTCTTTTTATCACGAAAAATGGTTATGGTGATTTGGTTGTTATGAGCATCGAAGCCTACGAGGACTTAATTGGCACGGTACAGATTAATAGAGCAATTAGCGAAGCGGAGCAAGAGCTTTCTGCTGATGGTGTTTTATTAGATGCCAAGGAAGCGCTCGCTTCTCTGCGGAGGAAGTATTGTGGATAAATATGCCGTCAAGATTTATGCGCGCGCCTACCGCGACCGTGAAGGCATTTATTCCTATATCACAAAGCAGCTCCTAGAGCAAAAGACGGCCGAACAGATGCTGATTGAATTAGAAAAAGAAATTGTCGGCTTGGAACACTTTCCGGAGCGCGGTTCAATCCGCAGCGTTGGCGCCTATGCCAACAAGGGCTACCGTCAGTTTTTCGTGAAAAACTATGTAATTATCTACCGCGTTGTCAAGGAAGCAAACGAGGTGCACGTTGTAACCGTGCGCTATGCGCCGAGCATTTCTAGAAAAATACGCCGCAGGAAGCAATCCAAACGGACTGCTTCCTGCTTTTTTGTAACATACGAAGGATTCTGCATGAGACGGCGCATCGTGCGTTCGCACGATGCGCGTGTGCGCAGCACACGGGATTCTTGATTAAATTTTTAATCAAGAATCATTATTAGATGACATGGACAAAAAATTATTGCCAAGCTGGCAAGAATTTTTTTCGTGCCAAAAATTTTGCCGCCGATGACCCAGATATTCTGCGGCGGAAAGAATGCATTTCTCGGCTCGGATTGAATTACTTCGCTCTCTTTTTGCCGTTACAGCTCAAATCCGACCGGCGCGTCAAGCTCTGCGTAGATCATATCGTTCTGACTTGTTCCGTCGGCGAAAATTACAACGCAGGTTGCGTCTGAGCCGATGGGATGCGGCGCAAAGTGCCAGACGTTCGGCGCAAAGCTTACGCCCATTCCGACCGGAACATAGAATGCACGCAGGCGCTCGAGGCTAACTTCGCCCGCGGGAATGCAGGAAATGATGATGCCGGCGGTAATCGGGAGCAGATTTTCCGAGGTGTGCTCGTGCCGCTCAAACCGCTGGCAGCAGAACGTTCGCTCGTGAACAGTTAACAGGTTGACGGAAACGGCGGCGGCACCCTTTACAAAGCCCTGCCCCGGATACCAGTCAAACACGCCCGCCGTGCTCTCGTGCTCGTGGCCGGTGACGGAAAATACCGTGCCGAACTCCCGAAATGCTTCCTGCGTCAGTTTTTCGACTTTGACCTTTTGCATAATTTTTCCTCCTGTCAGGTATCTCTGATAATCAACTCGGGCCGCAGAACGATCTGAAAAGGCTTGTCCCGTTGACCGTTGTTGATAATACTGATCAGATTCTTCGCGCCCCAGGTGCCGATGTCAAACTTTGCCTGCCTGACGGTCGAGATTGACGGCGTCATATAGGAAACCAGTTCAATATCGTCGTAGCCGATCAGACGAATGTCCCGCCCGGGCACAATACCGCAGTCAAGCGCAGCCTTCAGAACGCCGATGGTCACATAGTCATTGTGGCAGAGAATGCCGTAACGTCCGGTTGCCTGCGCCTGCAATTCCTTGAACAGCCGGTAGCCGTCGGCAATGCTGTTGGCCCCCTCAAAAACCCAATCGGGCTGAAATTCGATTCCCGCCTGAGCCAGTGCCTTCCGGTAGCCGGCAATGCGGCTCGCTGTGGAAATGACGTTGACGGAATCTCCGAAAAAGTAATATGCCTCCAGGCTGTCGGCAATCAGATTGCGCGTTGCAATCGCCGCACCCTCTACGTCATCCGTGATGATGTAGTTACAGCTCCCGTCCGAATCGTCGCAGCGTGTCAGGAAAACCACGGGCATTGGCAGATTTTTGTAGTGCTTTACGCCGGTCGGCACCGTAAGCAGCCCCGCAACGTGCAGCTCGCAAAAAGTCGAAATAGCTTTTTGCTCAACTTCGGCACGGTTTGCCGAGTTAATCATCAGCAGCGTATAGCCCATTTCGCGGGCATAGGAATCAATGCCGGTCAGCATTGCAGAAAAAAACGGGTTGGAGCTGTCCGGAATAATCACGCCGATCTCCATCGAACGGCTCGTGCGCAGCGATTGCGCAATGCGGTTGGTCTGATAATTCATCTCCTGCGAAAGCACAATGATCTGCTCGCGCACCTCGTCGCTTACGCCGCTTTTTCCGTTCAGTGCACGGCTGACGGTGCTCGGTGAGATATTCATCCGTTCCGCAATGCACTTGATGGTAATGTTTTTGTTGTCACGCATAGGTTAGATACACTCCCAAAAGAATTGAAAACTATTTCTGACATGATATTCCACTTATTGTATCATAACAGACTCGCAGCAAAAGAATCAAGCCACAACAGGTCATTTTAGAAAAATATGGTAAATTTTTGGCGGGAGAGCCTGTAGTTTACTCAAACGTTTTCGTAAATCAGAATATAGCAGATTCCAATCAAAAAGTAAATAATTTTTTCCGAAAAACCATTTATTTGTGAAAATCGCCCAAAATTTTTCCTGAATTTTTGTCTATTCTGCGAATTGAAATCGCGAACTGCTTGCGATTATAATGAAATTACGCAAACGATTGCGCAACCAATTTCACAAAACGAAACGAGGTGCACAACACGATGGAGCCATCCGCCTATTCCGAGCAGATTCACCAGCTTGTCGAGGCCTGCCGCGCGATCGGCGCGAAAGGGCTTACCTCCTCCTCCGGTGGGAACCTGTCGCTGCGGCTTCCCGACGGGAACGTCCTGATTACGCCCGCCGGAATGCCAAAAGAGCAGGTCACCGCCGAAACCGTGTGTATTTTGGATCCCGACGGGAACCCGCTGTTTCTGCCGGAGGGCAGCCGCCCGACGAGCGAAACGCCGCTGCACATCATGGCGCTCAAGGCACGTCCGGATGTCAAGGCCGTCATTCATGCGCATCCGGTGATGCTGTGTGCGTTTGCCGTCGCGCAGACGCGGCTGCTTGAGCAGCCCTTCTATCCGGAGGAGGCCATGGAGATCGGCCCGATCGTCAAGGTGCCCTATGAAGAGCCATCCTGCGATCGGCTGGCAAAGCGGCTTTCGGAATACATCCATATTTCAAACGGCTACCTTCTGGAAAACCACGGCGCCGTCGTGCTCAGCCAGCAGTCTGTGGCTGACGCGGTCGAGCGGATGTACCTGATGGAAGCAACGGCGAAATCCGTCTATTATGCCGCGCGGCTCGGCACGCTCCGCGCGTTATCCTATGACGAGGTCAGAACGCTGGAGGCGCTCAAGGCCGTTCGCGGGTTGACGGATCGTGCGCTGCCGATCTCGGAAGCGTTTTTCTTTGACGACAGAAAGGACGGGTGACGATGTCGGAGCAATATGTTCTGCAGATGTGCAATATTTCCAAGTCCTTCGGCGGCACCGCTGCCTGTGACGATGTGAGTCTTAACGTTTTGCCCGGGACCGTTCATGCGCTGCTGGGCGAAAACGGAGCGGGCAAATCGACGCTGATGAAGATTCTCGGCGGCGTCCATACTGCCGATTCCGGAGAGATTTTTATCAGCGGGCAAAGGGTCAAGATCGACTCCGTTCAGAAAAGCATTGCCTGCGGTGTGGCAATGATTCACCAGGAGCTGAGCCAGATCCCGGAGCTGAGCGTCGCGGAAAACTTCTGCGTTGGCTCGGAGCCGCTGCTGCGCGGCTTTCCTTTGGTCATCGACCGCAAGCAGATGCGGCGCAATGCCGCGGAAATCTTTGACCGGCTCGGGCTGAAGATCGACCCGACCATGCGCATGGGCGACCTGAGCATCGCGGAAATGCAGATGGTGGAAATCGCCAAGGCTGTCAGCCGCAATGCCAAGATCGTCATTATGGACGAGCCGACCTCTGCCATCACCGACCGCGAGGTCGAAAAGCTCTTTGAGATTATCGACTCACTCCGGCGGCAGGGCACGGCGATCATCTACATTTCGCATAAAATGGACGAGGTGTTCCGAATCTCCGAATACATCTCCGTCATGCGCGACGGCCGTATGATCAGCACGCAGCGCGCCGATGCACTGAACGAGGAAAAGCTCGTTCCGCTGCTCGTCGGGCGCGAGATCTCGGACTATTATTCGCACGAGCACAGCGTGCCGGGCGAGGTGCTTCTTGAGGTCGAGCACCTGAGCCGCAAGGGAAAGTTTGAAGATGTCAGTTTTACCGTCCGGCGCGGTGAAATTCTCGGCATTGCCGGTCTGATGGGCGCGGGACGCACGGAGATTGTCGAGACGATCTTCGGGGTCGAGCGGCCGACTGCCGGAGAAATCCGCATCGGCGGCAAATCGGTTCACATCCGGTCGCCACGTGATGCCGTGCGTCTGGGTATCGGCTTCGTCCCTGAGGACAGAAAACTCTCCGGTCTGAACGTCGTCGGCGCGATCCGGCACAATCTGACGCTGGTCTACTTGAAAAATCTCTGCCGTCTGCGTCAGGTCATCCGCTCCCGCAAGGAAAAGGAAACCTCCGCCGAGCTGATACGGCGGCTGATGGTAAAAACAGCAGATGATTTGAACCCCGTCGATTCACTCAGCGGCGGCAACCAGCAAAAGGTCGTTATTGCAAAATGGCTGATGGGCGACCCACAGATTATCATTCTCGACGATCCTACACGCGGCATCGACGTGGGCGCAAAAGCGGAAATTCACCGTTTAATGACGGAGCTGGCACGCGAGGGCAAGGCAATCATCCTGATCTCCTCGGAAATGCCGGAGGTCATCGGCGTCAGCAATCGAATCATCGTGATCCGCGAAGGACATATCAACGGAGAATTTGAAGAAAAGGACTTCGATTCCAACAGCATCATCAAATGTGCCATGGGCATGAACGAAGGGGGACACCTGCCATGCTAACCAGGAAAAAAGTCGGCGGAAAAATCGGGAAATATATTATATTTATCTTTCTGATTCTTTTTTGTGTGGTTCTATCCGTCACAACCAGCGGTTTCTTGACGAAGAAAAACATCATCAACGTTCTGCGGCAGGTCTCTTATAACGGAATCATCGCTGTCGGCATGACCTTTGTCATCATCACCGGCAATATCGACCTTTCCGTCGGCGGCGTAGTCGGCCTTTCCGCAATCATTGCCTGCGACTTTGCGCACCCCGGCGAGTATCCGCTGATTGTGCCTGTTCTGGTCGCGCTGTCCATCGGCGCTGCCGTCGGCGTGATTAACGGTCTCGGCATTGCCTACGGCCGTGTTCCGGCCTTCATCATGACGCTTGGCACCAATACCATCCTACGCGGCATCGTCATGCTATACAACAACGGCAAACCCGTTCTTGACTTGAGCGAATCCTATCAGGCGATCGGCAGCGGCTACCTCGGGATCCTCCCGATCCCTGTCATTCTTCTGGCGGCAGTGCTTCTGGTCGGCTGGTTTGTCCTGAACAAGACTCGTTTCGGCCGTCACGTGCTTGCTGTCGGCGGCAATGAGCAGGCCGCCCGCGTCTCCGGCATCAACACCAAGCTGACAAAGATCATCGTCTATGTTATGTCCGGCGTTTTTGCCGCGCTGGCCGGTATGATCATCTCCGCCCGCGTCAACGCCGGCTCTCCCACGCTCGGCACCGGCTATGAAAACGATGCCATCGCCGCGGCGGTCATCGGCGGAACGAGCATGATGGGCGGTCAGGGCAGTATGGTCGGCACCATTGGCGGCATTCTCATCATCGGCGTGATGAATAACGGCCTTGATCTGCTGAATGTTTCTTCCTATTATCAGCAGGTCGCCAAGGGCACGATTATCATTGCGGCAGTGCTCTTTGACATGCTCAGCAAATCCAGAAAATCCCGTTGACTCCCGTAATCAGCAGGGAGACCTGTTGAAATAAACACAAACACATCAGGAGGAAGGACAAAATGAAAAAAATCACCGCGCTACTGCTGTGCCTCGTTCTGCTTGCCGCAATGCTCGCAGGCTGCGCACAGGAAACCCCGGCTCCCACCACACCCGACGCTGCTACCCCTGACGCAAGCAACAATGGCACGGAAACGAAGACGCTCGTGATCGGCGTCGCCTACCAGGATTTCACCAACGAATTCACCACTGAGCTTCAGCTCGGCGTCCAGAAGGCCGCCAAGGAGCTGAATGTGGAGCTGGTTGAGGTTGACGGCAAGGGTCTTGCGGAAAATCAGCTCAGCCAGATTGAAAACTTCATCACGCAGGGCGTGGACGGCATTATCCTCAATCCGTATGATGCTGACGGCTGTGCACCGGCGGTTACCGCGGCCAAGGAGGCCGGTATTCCCATCGTGGTTGTCAATGCAAAGACCTCCAACGTTGACGAAGCGGACGCCTTCATCGGCTCTGACGATGTCATCGGCGGCGAGATGGAGATGCAGTATGTCGCAGAGCAGCTCGGCGGCAAGGGTACGATCGTCATTATGTCCGGCATGTACGGCAACTCCGCACAGATCGACCGTCAGCAGGGCATTGAAAACGTGCTGGCAAAGTATCCGGATATCAAGGTTTTTGCCGAGCAGACCGGCAACTGGGTGCGTGACGAGGGCATGACCCTGATGGAAAACTGGCTCCAGACCGGCGAGCAGATTGACGCGGTTGTGGCGCACAACGACCAGATGGCGCTCGGCGCGCTTCAGGCAATCGAAGAAGCAAAGCCCGAAAATCCCATCATCACCATCGGCATTGATGCAATTGCCGACGCTGTCAATTCCGTTGCCAACGGCGGCATGACCGCAACCATCCTTCAGGACGGTCAGGGGCAGGGTGCCTCCGCGCTGGAGACGCTGCTGAAGGTCATTAACGGCGAGAGCTTTGAAAAGACAGTCAACATTCCCTTTATCCTCATTACGAAGGATAATGTCGCGGAGTATCAATAAGCCATGTTAAAAGGAATACCGAACATTATTTCTCCGGAGCTGCTGAAAATTCTCCATGAGATGGGGCACGGCGACGAGATCTGCCTCGGCGACTGCAATTTCCCCGCCTGCAGCTGCGCTGAGGCCGGAAACGGCAAGCTCGTCCGCTATGACAGCATCCGGATGCCGCAGCTTCTCGACGCGATTCTCTCCGTTTTCCCGCTGGACAATTTCGTGGAGAAGTCCTTTACCCTCATGGCCATCGAGCCGGGCGACAATGCAAAAACGCCGATCTGGGACGAGTACCGGAGCATTCTTTCCAAATACGACGGGCGCGGCGAAGCCACGATCGACTATGTGAGCCGTCTGGAGTATTACGAACGCGCCAAGAAGTGTTTTGCCGTCGTTGCTACCGGCGAAACTGCGGCGTATGGCAACATCATTCTGAAAAAAGGCCCCCTGTTTGAGTAAATCCAAAAGCCGGATGGCCTTGTCCGAGCCGTCCGGCTTCGCGCAAATCCGCACCGGCCAATCCCCGGCTGCCACCATTCTACCAAGGAGTTGAGAGGTTTTTATGGCTACAAAAGAAAACATGATCCGAGCAACATTTGAACGGGGCGACGGTATTCTCCGCCTCATGCCCTGCTTTATCCCGCGCCCATGGGGCAAGGCCGGACGGCGCCTGCGTCTGCATCCGGACGATTATTACGCAACCGGCACCAAGCGCGGCGAAATGAAGGAGCGCTGGTTCAGCTCCGTTCAGCCTGCCTTTGCAGATCCTACCGCTCCCGCCGACGAGGGCATGAGCTATGTTGAGGTCTCCAAGGACGTCTCCGAGAAGATCTTGCTCAAGGACTTCATCGACCTGCTGGGCGCTGAAATCATCGGCAGCGAGCTGATGGAAAAGTATGGCACATGGCCAATGTATTCCAAGTTTTTCGACTTCATCACGCCGCTGTTCTTCCATCTGCATCTCACCGATGACAAGGCTGCCAACGTCGGCCGCCGCGGCAAGCCCGAGTCCTACTACTTCCCCGCCGCCTATAATAACTACGAGGGCGATTTCCCGCACACCTACTTTGGCTTTGACCCCGGCGTAACCAAGGAGGAGGTCAAGGAGCGCTTGGCCAATTTCAGCATGGAGGACAATCGCATTACCGAGCTGTCCCGCGCGTTCCGTCTCAAGAGAGACACCGGCTGGTTTGTTCCCGCAGGCGTCATCCACGCCCCCGGATCGCTCTGCACCTATGAGCCGCAGTGGAACAGCGACGTCAACGCTGTGTTTGACACCGTCACCGCAGGCGAGGTCAATTCCCGCGAGTCGCTCGTCCAGCAGGTGCCCGAGGACAAGAAGAACGATCTGGACTATATCATCAGCCTGCTTGACTGGGACAAGAATGTCGACCCCAACTTCCGCACTACTTTCTTCCGCCCGCCCGTTCCGTACAGAAAGAACGAGCAGTTCGAGGAAAAATGGATCAGCTATGCAAACGATTACGTCGCGGCGAAGGAGCTGACCGTCTTCCCCGGCCAGACTGCCATCGTAGACGATCCGGTTGCCTATGGCTGCATCATCATTCAGGGCCACGGCGAGTTCGGCGTCTACGGCGATGCCGAAGCGGCCGCCATGCTGCGCTACGGTCAGGCGTCTGCCGATGAGTACTTCGTCAGTGAGCAGGCTGCAAGGCGCGGTGTGAAGATCGTCAACCACAGCAACTACGAGCCGATGATCATCCTGAAGCATTTCGGCCCGAACCATCCCGACACACCCAAAACCGTTCCCGCACACGCAGAATAAGTTCAATTCCGCAGCCCGGCGTACGCCTCGCCGGGCTGCTTTCAAAGGGGGGCTGTCCTATCGCAGCGTATCAGGCTCTATGCGTAGACCTCGGAGCGACCAGCGGACGTGCCATCGTCTGCGAATTTCAAGACAATACCGTGCGCCTCGCCCGCGAGCGCCGCTTTGAAAACCGTCTTATCACCCAAGACGGCGCGCTGTGCTGGGACTTTCCGACCCTGCTCGGCCATGTGCGGGAGGCAGTCGCGGAGGCCGCCGAAAACGGAATCCCCAGCGCCGGTATCGACACATGGGGCTTGGATTTTGGCCTGCTTGACCGCAGCGGACGGCTCCTGCAGCAGCCGCTCTCGTACCGCGATCCTGCAACGCAGCAGCTTATGCCCAAGGTCTGCCGCCAGCTCGGCAGGGAAACGATCTACGGCCGCACGGGAATCCAGTTTCTGGCCGGAAATACGATCTACCAGCTTGCTGCGCTTGCCTCACGGCAGCCGGAGCTTCTGGAAAGGACGGAACGGCTTCTCATGATGCCGGATCTTTTCTATTATTTCCTGACCGGCGAGGCCACCGCAGAATACACTATCGCGTCTACAACGCAGCTTATCAACTGCGTTTCAAGACAATGGGACGGCATGCTGTCGGCAAGGCTCGGCCTGCCGGAGCGTATTTTCCCGCCGCTCGTCACGCACGGCGGCTTGTGTCCGCTGCAAGCCGCGCCGCAGCTTTCGCTGGTAAAGGTCGCTGCACATGACACGGCCTCCGCCGTCATCTCGATTCCCGCGACGGAATCGGAATTTGCCTATCTTTCCAGCGGCACATGGTCCGTTCTCGGTACGGAGCGCACCGCGCCTGTCATCGACCTTGCTCACATGGACTGGTCGAACGAGGCGGGGCACGACGGCACCGTCCGCTATTGCAAAAGCCTGACCGGTATGTGGATTTTTGAAGAATGCCGCCGGCAGGACACGGCATTGCGCGCCCTGAGCTATCCGCAGCTTTTGCAGCTGGCTGCGCAGGCGGAGCCACTGCGCACGCTCATCGACCCGCAGTATCCGGCCTTCGGCCTGCACTGCGATATGGCTGCGGAGATTCGCAGCTTCTGCCGCATCACAGATCAGACACCGCCGCAGACACCCGGCCAGCTCGTGCGCTGCATCTTTGAAAGCATGGCGCTGAATTACGCCTGTGCGCTCGAGGAACTATGTGAGATCACCGGCTGCAATTATCCGCGCCTCTATATCGCGGGCGGCGGTTCAAGGAACACGCTCATCAATCAGATGACTGCCAACGCCACAGGCCGCGAAATCGTGGCAGGCCCGTCAGAGGCGACCGTTCTGGGCAATTTCTACGCACAGCTTGCCGCGGCGGGCGAAATCTCCGGAATTTCACAGTATCGCAGCCTGCTGCGCAGCTCGCTTGGCAGTGAGTCCCTCTATCTGCCGCAGGAGCAGACGCTCTGGCGCGCGCAGCTTGCGCGTTTCCGTGCCCTGCGCGCCCTCCATCATCAGAAAGGAACACGCGAATTATGAAGAAGCTCATCAACCATCCAAACGACGTTGTGACCGACATGCTGACGGGACTTGTCAAGTCTGATCCCTCCCTGCGCTACCTCGGCGCTGAATATGAGGTTGTCTGCCGCGCGGAGAAAACGGTCGGCAAGGTCGGGTTGGTCTCCGGCGGTGGCTCCGGCCACGAGCCTGCACACGCCGGTTATGTCGGCCGCGGTATGCTCGATGCTGCTGTCGCAGGGAATGTCTTTGCCAGCCCCAGCCCTGACCGCATCATCGAAGGCATTAAGGCCGCCGACGGCGGCGCCGGTGTGCTGCTCATCGTAAAGAACTACTCCGGCGACATCATGAATTTCCAAATGGCGGCAGAGCTGGCGGAGCTTGAGGACATTCGCGTCGAAACCGTCGTTGTCCGCGACGATGTTGCCGTTGCGGACAGCACCTACTCAACCGGACGGCGCGGAATCGCCGGAACGGTTTTCGTCCATAAGCTCGCAGGCGCGGCCGCAGAGGCCGGCAAAACACTCGACGAGGTCAAGACCATTGCACAAAAGGTGATTGACAACGTTCGTTCCATGGGCATGGCCATGACGCCCTGCACGCTGCCCGGTGTCGGCAAGCCCGGCTTCCGGCTTGGCGAGGACGAAATGGAGCTTGGCATGGGCATCCACGGTGAGCCGGGCATCTGCCGCGAGCGGATGCGTCCCGCAAGCGAGATCGCGTCGCTTCTGCTGGAGCGCATCCTCGCGGACAAGGACTATTCGGACAGCGACGTTGCCGTCATGGTCAACGGTCTCGGCGGCACGCCGTTGATGGAGCTTTACATTGTGTTTAACGAAGTGGAAAAGCTCCTTGCGGCCAAAGGAATCCGAATTTATCGCAGCTTTGTCGGCAATTTCATGACCTCGCTCGAAATGTCCGGCTGCTCCGTGACACTGCTCGAGCTGGACGAGGAAATGAAGTCCCTGCTGGATGCGCCCGCCTGCACGCCCGCCTTTCACGTTTGATTCTCAGGAGGAAGTTATGCAATTTTTATTTACCTCTGCGGACTATGTCGCCTACCTACGCCGTGCCGCCGAAAAAATCGCCGTCTCCGGCGACTACATTACGTCGCTTGATGCCGTCACAGGTGACGGCGACCATTGGGCCAATATCAACATGGGCTTTGAAAGCCTGCTTTCTGCGTCTGACGAGCTGCTTGCCTTGCCCATCGACGCGCTGCTGAAGAAGGTCGGCATGATCATGATGAGCAAGGTCGGTGGAAGCTCCGGCATTCTTTACGGCGGCGCTTACATCGCGGCAAGCAAGGCGCTCGCCGGAAAAGAGGCGCTGCAATGGGAGGACGTTTGCCGGATGTTGGAGGCGATGGTCGCAGATATGATGCAGCGCGGAAAGGCAGAGCCGGGCTTCAAGACGATGATCGACGCGCTCTACCCGGCGGCGCAGACCTTCCGGACCTGCCTTACGCAGGAGATTTCCGAGGAAGAAACCGTGACCCGCGTCCGGCAGGCAGCGATCGACGGCGCAGAGGCCACGCGCACCATGCAGGCCGTCAAGGGCCGTGCAAGCTACCGCACGGACAAGGGCGTCGGACATCTGGATCCCGGCGCGGTCACAATGGCTTACCAGCTCGAATGCCTGTGCGACGCGCTGGACGAAAAGGTCAGGTAAAAAGAACGACCGCCGCCGTCAGGCACAATGAGCCTGCCCCCAACCTTAATGATAGAACCGCAAAAAACCAGCCACACCGTGCGGTGTGGCTGGTTTTTGCGAAAGACTGCCTGAAATGATATATCGCTATCGCGATATGATATACGGCGAGCCGTATGATATACTTGCTGCGCAAGTATGATATAATATCCATTCCTCCATATGCCGCAGGCATATATCATCGCGCGAAAGCGCGATACCATATCGAAGATATATCACCCGTTCCACAAGGAACGGATATCATTGCAAAACCCTCTTTTGTCTTAGACAAAAGAGGGTTTTGCATGGTGGACGATATAGGACTCGAACCTATGACCTTCCGCACGTCAAGCGGATGCTCTAGCCAGCTGAGCTAATCGTCCGTAGCGGGATTATTATACTCACTGGGGAGCGGTTTGTCAAGCATAAATTTTGCCTGTGCGGGATTTTTTCGCGTCAGCCTGCGTCGGGGTGCAGGAACTCCTCCGGCGGGGTGCCGGTGTTGCCGTTATAGGACAGAACGAGACCGGCGGCGGCGCCGTCGGGCGCGGTGACCTCCAGATACCAGAACGCCATGCCCTCCGGACGCACCAGCTCGCTGTAGATGATGCAGCCGTCGTCGGCAAGGACGGACTTGGTCGCCTCGTCGCCGATAATCTCGGCGAAGGTTTCCTCGTCCCATGTGATCGGGTACAGGTTTACATAACTTCCGACATAGCGCGGAATAATATAGGCCTGCTCATATTCGCCCTCGAACCATGTGACTGTGGCGGGCAGCTCCTGCGAAAACGGCGCGTTGACGATGACGGCGAGCGCGTCCTCGTCCGTGCCGTAGGCAGTCCATGCGCTGTTTTCCGTCAGCGTGACCGGCGCGGCGGTAGCGGGAACCGTGGGCGCAGCGGTAGCGGGCGCTGTGGGTGCGGCGGTCGGCTCGACGGTGGCCGGCGCTTCGGGGGCGGTTGTGGGCGCAGCGGGCTGCGTGGGTGCTGCCGTTGCCGGAGCCTCGGAGCGCGTTTCGTCGGTGGCCTCGGTGGGGAAGGCCGGTGCGGGCTTGCCCGCGCAGCCGGTGAGCAGCAGAGCGAGCAGAAGAGCGAAAATCAGACATTTCATGTGAGTTTCCTCCGTTTTGAACGTTGCACTTTGTTTGCGGTTATGTTATTATATCATAGAATATGGAAAAAGCGGTGAAAATTCTGTAAAAATCAGCGCCTGCTTTTAGGAGGAGTTTCAGTTATGTGCGAGGCCTGCAAGAAAAAGTTTTATATTACCACGCCGATTTACTATCCCTCGGATAAGCTTCACATCGGCCATACCTACTGCACCGTCGCAACCGACGCAATGGCGCGCTATAAGCGCCTGCGCGGCTACGATGTGATGTTCCTGACTGGCACGGACGAGCATGGCCAGAAGATCGAGGACCGCGCCAAGGCGGCCGGGATCACCCCGCAGCAGTTCGTGGACAACATCGTCACGGGCGAGAAGGGCGTGCTCGATCTGTGGAAGCTGATGAACATTTCCTACGACCGCTTCATCCGCACGACGGACGACTACCATGTCGCCGCGATTCAGAAGATCTTCAGGAAGATGTACGAAAACGGCGACATCTATAAGGGCAAATACACCGGCATGTACTGCACGCCGTGTGAGTCGTTCTGGACCGAGAGCCAGCTCAAGGACGGCAAGTGCCCCGACTGCGGCCGCGAGTGCCAGCCCGCCGAGGAGGAGGCCTATTTCTTCCGCCTGTCGAAGTACGCACAGCGCGTGCGCGACCTGCTGACGAATACCGACTTCCTCGAGCCGCGCAGCCGCGTCAACGAAATGGTCAACAATTTCATCGACGCGGGTCTGGAGGACCTCTGCGTCTCGCGGACGAGCTTTACATGGGGCGTGCCGGTCGATTTCGACCCCGGCCACGTCGTCTACGTCTGGGTCGACGCGCTGTTTAATTACACGACGGCGCTCGGCTTTATGAACGACCGCTACGACGACTACGAAAAATTCTGGCCCGCCGATGTGCACTTTGTCGGCAAGGAGATCGTCCGCTTCCACTCCATCATCTGGCCCGCGATGCTCATGAGCATGGGAATGCCGCTGCCGAAGAAGGTGTTCGGCCACGGCTGGCTGCTGCTCGACGGCGGTAAGATGTCCAAGTCCAAGGGCAACGTCGTCGATCCGTACCTGCTGGCCGAGCGCTATACCGCCGACGCGCTGCGTTTCTTCCTGCTGCGGACGTTCCCGTTCGGCTCGGACGGCAATTTCTCCAACGAGCTGCTGATCTCCTGCATCAACACCGACCTTGCCAACGACCTCGGCAACCTCGTCAGCCGCACCGTCGCGATGGTGCAAAAATACTTCCCCGGCGGCAAGCTGCCCGCCGGGCAGGTCGAGGATCCCGCGCTTGATAACGAGCTGATCGCCATGGCTGCTGCGCTGCATGAGAAATACGAGGCGCAGATGGAGCATTACGCCTTCCAGAACGCGTTGAGCGAGGTGTTCGCCGTCATTTCCCGCGCGAACAAGTATATTGACGAGACAACTCCGTGGGTGCTGGCAAAGGACGAGGCCCAAAAGCCGCGCCTTGCCCGCGTGATGTATAATCTGCTGGAAACCGTGCGCATCTGCGGCGGCCTGCTGCAGCCGTTCGTGCCCGACACCGCTGCCGAGATCATGAAGCGCATCGGCGCGGAGGCGTATGACTGGGACAGCCTCTGCACCTTCGGCGGCCTCAGCCGCGAGGCGCAGGTCGTTTCCGGCGCGCCGCTCTTCCCGCGCATCGACGCGGAAAAGGAGCTGGCCGCGCTTGAGGCGCTGACCGCCAAGCCCAAGGAGCCGGAGGCCGACCCGCTGCCCGAGCCTCTGCCGCCGGTGAGCTTCGACGAGTTCTGCAAGGTCGAGATGACCGTCGTGAAGGTTCTGACCTGCGAGAAGGTCAAAAAGTCCGAAAAGCTCCTGAAATTCACCCTCGACGACGGCACCGGCACGCCGCGCCAGATCCTTTCCGGCATCGCGAAGTTCTATCAGCCGGAGGAGCTGCTCGGCAAGACCCTCGTCGCCGTGACGAATCTGCCCCCGCGCAAGATGATGGGGCAGGAGAGCTGCGGCATGCTCCTCTCCGCCGAACGCGGCGAGAAGCTCAACCTCGTCATGCTCGACGATAACATCCCCGCCGGCGCGCGGCTGGTATAATAAGAAATAGCGGCAGAGAGCAGGCAAACGCCTGCTCTCTGCTGCAGACTGTCAAAAAACCACCCAGCGAAAAGCTTCGGAGGGAGGAAAAGTGTGAAAGGGAACCGTCAGGGTTCCCTTT
>CAKUNB010000017.1 GCA_934668285.1 uncultured Oscillospiraceae bacterium
GTGGAACACCGTGGGGAACTGCTTTTTCATGCCGATGGGGCTGCATCCGCCGTGAATATAGCCGGTCAGCGGCAGCAGGTCGCGCTGATGCAGCATCGCAATCGATTTTTCGCCCACGGCGGCGGCTGCCTTCTTCAAATTCAGCTCCGCCTCGACCGGAATCATGAAAACATAGTGCCCGCCGCTTTTTCCGGTGGTCACGAGGGTCTTGAACACACGCTCCGGCGCAAGGCCGATCGTGCGCGCAACCTCTGCCCCCGACAGTGCGCCGCCCTCGTAGGTATGAATTTCATATTCCAACTTCCTCCGCTCAAGCTGCCGCATCGCGTTCGTTTTTTCCATTACACTCTCTCCTTTTCCGGCATTTTTCGCCGCGCAGCGACCACGTCTTCCCCGTCCCTTTTCAGAAGCGCGACAGTTTCCACGTGGGCGCAGCGGGGGAAGAGGTCTAGGGCTTGGGCGGACTTTAATTGGTAGTGGTGGGCGGTGAGGAGCTTGATATCGCGGGCGAGAGTTGCGGGGTCGCAGGAGACGTAGACGACGCGGGGCGGAGCCATTTGGGCGATGGCTTCGATGACGTCGGCGCTCACGCCCTTGCGCGGCGGGTCGACGATGATCACGTCGGGGCGGATGCCCTCGTCGGAGAGCTGCTTTGCCGCCTGACCGGCGTCGGCGCAGAAAAAGCGCGCGTTTTCGATGCCATTGCGGCGGGCGTTCTGCTTCGCGTCGGCAATGGCCGTGTCCACGACCTCGACGCCGATGGCGCGCTTGGCGCGTTTGGCGGCGCAGAGGGTGATCGTGCCGGTGCCGCAGTAGAGGTCGAGCACGGTTTCCTGTCCGGTCAGACCGGCGGCGTCGAGCGCCTTGCCGTAAAGCACCTCGGCCTGATCGCGGTTGACCTGATAGAACGAGCGCGGCGAGATGCGGAAGCGCAGGCCGCACAGCTCGTCCTCGATGGCCTCTGCGCCCCAGAGAATCCGCGTCGTTTCTCCGAGAACGCTGTTGCCCTGCCGCGTGTTGCAGTTGAGTGCGATGGAGCGCACCTCCGGCAGCTCGGCGCGCAGAAGGGCGACCAGCTCCTTTTCGCGCGGCACCCGTGCGCCGTTGACGACGAGGCAGACCAGAAGCTCGCTGGTTGCGGCGGCGTGGCGGACAAAAATGTGGCGCAGAAGACCGGTGTGCGTCGTTTCGTCATAGGGCGCGACGCGGTACTCGCGCGCCCAGCGCAGCACCAGCGCCTTGGCGCGGTCGGCGCTCTCCGGCTGGATGCGGCAGCGGTCGATGGGGACAACCTCGTGCGTCCCCTTCCGGAAAAAGCCCGCCGTCAGTCCCGCGCCGAGCGGTGCGACCGGAAACTGCGCCTTGTTGCGATAGCCCTCGCAGGTTTTCGCGCCGGTGATCGGCACGGCTTCCAACGACTGGCCGCCGAGGCGGTTGAGCGCGTCGAGGACCCGCTGCGCCTTGATGCGGCACTCGGCCTCGTAGGTCAGGTGCCAGAAGTCGCAGCCGCCGCACTGCTTCGCATAGGGACAGGCACGGTTGACGCGGTCGGGCGATTTTGTTATAATATGAACGATTTTTCCATAGGCCGCGTGCTTGCCGATGTGCTCGATGCGCAGGTCGTAGGTTTCGTCCGGCGCGGCGTTCGGCACAAAAACGGCGCAGCCCTCCACGCGGCAGACGCCAAGCCCTTCGCTCGTAAAGCCGGTGACGGCGGCGCGGTAAATTTCATTTTTCTTCAACATAGCAATTCCCCTGTTTCACGTGAAACATTTTTTCTATTGTACCACAAGTTCCGTCAATTCTCAATGGGGTGTTTTCATGCTGTCCTATTCCAATTGTATGCTCTGCCCGCGCCGGTGCGGCGTTGACCGCACGGCGGGCGAAACCGGCTTCTGCGGCATGTCCGACCGGCTGACCGCCGCGCGCGCCATGCTGCACTACGGCGAGGAGCCGGCGATCGCCGGGTCATTCGGGACGGGCGCGGTGTTTTTCAGCGGCTGCACGCTGCGCTGCCGGTTTTGCCAGAACAGAGAAATTTCACTTGAACGCAAAGGAAAACCGATTTCGTCCAAGGAATTGCGCGACATTTTTCTGCGGCTGATCGACGAGGGCGCGCAGAGCATCGATCTGGTCACGCCGACGCATTTTCTGCCGTCCATTCTGCCAGCGCTCGCGCCGAAGCTGCCTGTGCCGGTCATTTACAACTGCGGCGGATACGAGCGCGTGGAAACACTGCGGGAGCTGGAGGGACTGGTCGATATCTATCTGCCGGATTTCAAATACGCGGACAATGCGCTTGCCGCGCAGCTTTCAGGAGCGCCGGATTATTTCGAGATCGCGGCCGCCGCAATTCAGGAAATGTACCGGCAAGTCGGCGGCTTTGTCATCGAGGACGAGCAGATGCAGCGCGGTCTGCTCATCCGGCATCTCGTTTTGCCAGGGGCGTTGGACAATTCGCTGCGTGTGATCGAATGGGTCGCGGCGCAGTTCCCGAAAAAAGACGTGCTGTTCTCCCTGATGAGCCAGTATGTCCCGTCGCCGGAGCTGCCCGCACCGCTCAACCGCCGCCTGACGACGGAGGAATACGCAGGTGCGCTCTCGTGGCTGGAGCTTTGCGGCATTCAGAACGGCTACACGCAGGACTTAACCGCCGCAACCGACGAGCTGCTGCCCGACTTCAATTTTGGCGGCATAAAATAAAACAAATGTTTGCAATTTGGCGCAAGCTGTGGTATACTATAGAAAATAACGAACGGGAGGCGCAGCAATGGGACGAGTCAGCGGTAAGCGCGAGGAGATTCTGGACTTTCTCCGGTCATTCGTGGCGGAAAACGGCTATGCGCCGTCCGTGCGTGAGATCATGCAGGCGGTCGGCCTGCGCTCCACCGCGACCGTGCACTATCATCTTTCCGCTCTGCAGGACGCAGGGTTGCTGACGGTGGACGGGTCGAAGAATCGTGCCATTTCCCTGCCGTCGGGCCGCGGTCTGCCGGTGATCGGCGTGGTCACGGCGGGCCAGCCGATTCTGGCAACGGAGAATATTGAAGGCTATCTCCCGTGGGAGGCCGAGCCGGACTGCTTTGCCCTGCGCGTGCGCGGCGATTCGATGATCAACGCCGGTATTCTCAACGGCGACAAGGTGGTCGTCCGCCCGCAACCGACGGCGGAAAACGGCGAGATCGTCGTCGCCCTCCTCGGCGACGAGGCAACGGTCAAGCGCCTGCGCCGCCAGAACGGCGAGGTCTGGCTGATGCCGGAAAACCCCGCCTACGACCCAATCGACGGCAGAGAGGCCGTGATTTTGGGCAAGGTCAAGACCGTCATCCGCGAGCTGTAAGCATTTCCCGTTGTTTCACGTGAAACAACGGGAAATTTAATTGTGCGAAAACGGTTGCAAAACACAGGAAATCGTGATATGATGGTCGAACGAAAACCGAAGGGAGGCTGCGTTATGGCTCGAATCATCGCGGTCGTCAACCAAAAGGGCGGCGTCGGCAAGACGACGACTGCCGTCAATCTGACCGCTGCGCTGACGCAGCTCGGTCAGCGCGTGCTGCTGTGCGACTTTGACCCGCAGGCCAACGCCACCAGCGGCCTCGGCGTGAACAAGAAGACCGTCTCCCACACGGTCTATGATATGATCATCAATGACGTTTCTCCCGAGAAATGCGTGATTCCGACGAAGTTCGGCAGCGTGATTCCCTCGGGCGCGGCGCTGGCGGGTGCAACGGTCGAGCTGATCGGCATCGAGCGGCGCGAATACCGCCTTAAGGACTGTCTGGACCGGCTGAAGCCCGCCTATGACTGGATCTTCATCGACTGCCCGCCCTCTCTGGAGCTGCTGACGCTCAACGCGCTCTGTGCGGCAGACGGGATTCTGATTCCCGTGCAGTGCGAGTATTATGCGCTCGAGGGCCTGTCCGATCTGATGGCCACGCTTCGCGCGGTCAAGCGCCGCCTCAATCCGCGGCTGGAAATTTTCGGCGTGCTGATGACGATGTTCGACGGCCGGACGAATTTCTCCGCGCAGGTGGCGCAGGAGGTGCGCCGCCATTTCCCGGGAAAGGTCTTTACGAACGCGATTCCGCGCAACGTTCGGCTTGCCGAAGCGCCGAGCCACGGCCTGCCCGTTACGGCGTATGACCGGGCCTCGCGCGGCGCGGCCGCCTACCTCGCGGCGGCGCAGGAGATCGTGCAGAAGCAGGCGGTCTCCGTCTGACAGGAAAGGAGTGCTGTCTATGGCAGCGAAGCAACGCGGACTCGGCCGGGGGCTGGGCGCGCTGATCGATGATTTTACCTCGGCGGAGACGCCGTCCGGCGTGACCGTTCTGCCCCTGCAGAAGGTCGAGCCAAACCCCAGCCAGCCGAGAAAAAACTTTGACGAGGAGGAGCTGCAAGCCCTCGCGGATTCCATTGCCGCACACGGGCTGCTGCAGCCGCTTGCCGTCCGCGAAATGGACGGCGGTTATTATCAGATCATTGCCGGTGAGCGCCGCTGGCGGGCCGCAAGGCTGGCCGGGCTGACCGAGGTGCCGGTCATCGTCGTCGAGGCGGACGACCGGACGGTCATGGAGCTGGCGCTCGTAGAAAATTTGCAGCGTCAGGACCTGAATCCGATGGAGGAGGCCGAGGGCTACCAGTCCCTCATGCGCGACTACGGCCTGACGCAGGAGGAGGCGGCAAGCCGCGTCGGCAAGTCCCGTCCCGCCATCGCCAATGCCCTGCGTCTGCTGGCGCTGCCGGACGAGGTGCGGCAGCTTGTGATCGACGGCACGCTCTCGGCGGGACACGCCCGCGCCGTCCTCTCGCTCCCGAACGAAAAGCTGCAGAAGGCTGCGGCGCAGCGGATCATTGCCCTGCGCCTGTCCGTGCGGCAGGCTGAGGCGATGTGCAAGCGCATGGCGCAGGAGCAGCCGGAGGCGCCCAAGGAGCAGGAAAAGCCCGCCGTCGACTATGTCGGCGAATGCGAAAAGCTCCTGACCCGCCGCCTCGGCAGAAAGGTGCGCATCGTCTGCGGCAAGCGCAAGGGGCGCTTTGAGCTTGACTTTTACGGCCAGGACGACCTGCAGCGGCTTTACGAAGCCCTGCAGCAGTTAAACATACCGGAGGAAACCCATGACTGAGCAAATGAATCAAACAGAACAGAAGCCAGAGGAGCAGCTGACCCCGAAGAAAAAGCGGGCTATGCTGGAGTACATGGCAATCATGTTTGCCGGAGCGTTTCTGCTCGTCGCGATATCGCTGCTGGTAAAGGTCGGCGCGATGCAGGACGATCTCGACGCCGCCAATACCGGCGCGTCGCTCAACATCAGCGTCCTTGAGGCGGAGGTCGAGAGCATGAGCGCCGAAAACGCTGAGCTGCAGACCGCCCTCGATACGGCGGAGCGCGCGGCAAAGGCAAACGAACTGCTCGTCCTCGCGCAGGAGACGCAGAAAAAGCGCGACACCGCCGCCTTCCACGGCTACATGGCCGAACTGGAGGGCTACAGCGACGCACTTGGCGAGGACGCGCTGGCCGTCTATCAAGGCTTATTGGCACATTATTCCAAATCGTAACTGCATAATGAGGTGACAAAAATGCTGGATATCAAACGCATCAAGGACAATCCCGAGGCGGTCAAGGCCGGTCTTCGCGCCAAGGAGGTCGACTGCGATAAGGAAGTCGACCGCATTCTGGAGCTGGACGCGCAGCGCCGCAGCCTGATCCTCGCCACGGAGACGGACAAGGCCGAGCAGAACCGCGTTTCCAAGGAAATTCCGATGAAAAAGAAGGCGGGCGAGGACGTCGCGCCGATCTTCAAGCGCATGGCCGAGCTGAAGGCGGAAATCGCCGCCAACGACGCCAAGCTGACCGAGGTCGAGGCCGAATACCGCACGCTCATGCTGAGTCTGCCGAATCTCCCCGATCCCGATCTCAAACCCGGCGGCAAGGAAAACAACGAGCCGCTGCGCTACTACGGCGAGCCGCATAAATTCGATTTCCCTCCGAAGCATCATGTCGACCTATGCACCGACCTTGGGCTGATCGACTACGAGCGCGGCACGCGGCTGGCCGGCTCCGGCTTCTGGATGTACCGCGGCCTCGGCAGCCGTCTGGAATGGGCGCTGCTGAACTACTTCATCGACTGCCACATGAACGACGGCTACGAGATGGTCATCCTGCCGCACATGCTCGAGTACCAGTGCGGCGAAACGGCGGGCCAGTTCCCGAAATTTGCCGACGAGGTCTACAAGATTGAAAACCCGACCGATGACCGCATGCACTTCATGCTCCCGACAGCCGAAACCGCGCTGGCAAGCCTCCATCGGGGCGAAATTCTGAGCGAGAGCGATCTGCCGCACAAGCTGTTTGCTTACACGCCCTGCTTCCGTCGCGAGGCCGGCTCCCACCGCGCCGACGAACGCGGCATGGTGCGCGGGCATCAGTTCAACAAGGTCGAGATGTTCCAGTACACCCTGCCGGAAAAATCCGACGAGGCGTTTGAGGAGCTGGTCGGCAAGGCCGAAGCGCTGGTGCGCGGCCTCGGCTTCCATTTCCGCACGGTGAAGCTCGCGGCGGGCGACTGCTCGGCCTCCATGGCGCGGACGTATGACATTGAAATTCAGATTCCGTCCATGAACGGTTACAAGGAAGTTTCCTCCGTCTCCAATGCCCGCGATTATCAGGCGCGGCGCGGCAACATCCGCTTCCGCCGCGAGGCCACCGGCAAGACCGAGTTCGTCCACACGCTCAACGGCTCCGGTCTGGCCACGAGCCGCATTTTCCCCGCGATGGTCGAGCAGAATCAGCGCGCCGACGGCAGCGTCGTCGTGCCCGAGGTTCTGCGCAAATACCTCGGCGGTCTGGAGATCATCGAGAAAAAGTAAAAATGCAAGGAGATTTCCCGTAACAGTTCAAAAATTTCGTGCTGATTTCCCTTCCCGAGGCATATGCTTTTCGGGGAGGGATTTTTTATGGTTCCAATGAAAAAACGGGCCTCGCGGCGGTGGGGGTATGTCGTCGGGGCGGTCGTGGCGGCGCTGGCGGGAAGCGCGCTGCATTTTCTTTATGACGCGCTGCCGAATCCGCTGACGGCGCTCATCAGTCCGGTCAACGAGAGCGTCTGGGAGCATCTGAAGCTGCTGTTTTTCCCGACGCTGGCCACAGCGCTGGTGCTTTCGCGGCGCGAGCCGCAGCCGCATCGGTTCTGGAGCGGCTTTTTTGCCGCGCTGCTGGCCGCGCCGTTGGCGCTGACGGGCGTGTACTATCTGCTGCTGGCGGGGTTCGGGGTGTCGTCGACGGCGCTGGATATCACGCTGTATTTTCTGACGATGTTCTGGGCGTTTTCCCTCGCGTACCGCCTGCGGGAGAGCGGGCGGCTGGAGCGGGCGGCCCCGTGGCTGCTGCTTCCGGTGTCGCTCTACGGCGCATCACTGGTCCTGTTCACCTTCGCCGCACCCGCGCTGCCGATCTTCGCGCCGCCGGTGGGGCGCTGAGGGGGACTATATCTTGTGCGTTGTGAGGGGACAGAGCACAAGTTTTCGGTTTTGCTCAAAAAAAAGAAAAATTCAGTTGACTTTTGTGCCGGAATTGCAGTATAATACCATTTGCATGACTATGTGCAACATTATTCGATTGCTACGGCTTTGCCGTTGAGCATAATCTAACAGGAGGTGTACACGAGATGCTGCGTACCTATCAACCCAGAAAGCGTCACCGCGCAAAGGTCCACGGTTTCCGCAAGAGAATGGCTACCGCCAACGGCCGCAAGGTGCTTGCCCGCCGCCGCGCGAAAGGCAGAGCTGTCCTGTCCGCCTAAGGAAACGTGACCGCACCGTACTGCTGGAATGTCAAGTCAGAGGGCGAACGGAGGAATCTCTGTTCGCCTTTTTGCTGCATCCACGCGCAAACATGACGGGCTTGGCCCGTCCGCCCGTATTTCAATCGCCTGCCGCCGCGCCCTGGCGGCGCAGAGAGGTTTCCGAGCCATGCTGCATACCGTTTCGCTGAAAGAGAATTCGGCCTTTCGCCGCCTGTATCACCGCGGCGCCTCCGCTGCGAATCGCTGCCTGGTGGTCTATTGCCGCCGCAACGGGCTGGCGGTGAGCCGTCTGGGCTTCACCGTAAGCACGAAGCTCGGCCACGCAGTGGTGCGCAACCGGATTCGCCGCCGTCTGCGCGAGATCTACCGGCTCCACGAGGCAAGGGCCGGCTACGACATTGTCGTCGTCGTCCGCTCCGCCGCCATCGAGGCCGACCACGCCACGCTGACGCGGTCGCTGGTCTCGCTCCTGCGGCGGCTGGAGCTATCGGAGGAAGCGCAATGAAGCGGCTTCTGCTGGGGCTGATCCGGCTCTATCGGAGGTACCTCTCTCCCCTGCGCCCGGGCAAATGCCGGTTTATCCCCACCTGCTCGGAATATGGTCTGGAGGCCATTGAAAAATACGGCGCTGCCAAGGGCAGCTGGCTGACGTTCAAGCGGCTGCTGCGGTGCAACCCCTTCTATCGCGGCGATCCCTACGATCCCGTGCCGTAACCCGATCCGGCGCACCGGCGCCACCTACACACAAGAGGAGAATGTCAATGTTTAATATCCCATTCATTCAGATCCCCTTTGGCTACGTTCTGGAGTTCTTCTACAACTTCTTTGACAACTACGGCATTGCGCTGATCCTGTTCTCCCTCGCCATCAAGATCATTCTGCTGCCGCTGAGCGCCAAGAGCAAGAAGACGATGATGAAGACCTCCCGTCTGCAGCCGAAAATCAAGCAGATCGAGCTTGCCTGCGGCGACGATAAGCAGAAGTATCAGCAGGAGGTCAGCCAGCTTTATAAAGAGGAAGGCGTCAGCATGATGGGCGGCTGCCTCTGGGGCTTCCTGCCGCTGCTGCTGCTCATTCCGCTGTACAACGTCATCCGAGAGCCGCTGACCTACCTGATGCATCTGGACGAGACGACCGTTACCGCCATCAAGGAGGCGGTCGCCGCCGCGCAGCAGGTCGAGGTCGACAAGCTCAACTACTACTGGCAGTACGGCGCTGCGCAGAACATGGCGCAGTTCAAGGATATCGTGCAGGCCACCTCGCTGAACCTGACCTTCCTCGGCATTGACCTTGGTCAGACGCCGAGCTGGCAGGTCTGGAAAATGTCCAGCTGGAACGAGATCGGCGGCGCGCTGATCCCCATCGTCTCCGGCGGCCTGAACTATCTGTCCATGTTCATCAACCAGAAGATGAACAACACCGTCATCAAAAACGACAAGGGCGAAACCGATGTCGCTGCGGTCGCCTCCGCGCAGACCACCGGCAAGACCATGAATATTCTCATGCCGCTGATGTCGGTCGTGTTCGGCTTCATCATGCCGCTCGGCCTGTCGATCTACTGGATCGCGCAGTCTGCGTTCGGCATTGTGCAGGATTACTTCCTGACCGTCCACTACCGCAAGGTCTACGACGCCGAGGACGAGGTCAAGCGCCAGAAGGCCGCCGCCCGCGCCGCGGAGGAGGCCGAAAAGGAGCGCATCCGCGCAGCCAAGCGCGAGGCCAATCCCGACGGTATCGTCGAAAACACCAGCAAGAAGAAGCAGCAGCTCCGCGAAAAGCAGGAGCGCGAGGCTGCGGCCAAGGAATTTGAAAAGAAGCGCGCCACTTCGGACGGCCAGCCGGAGAGTGCCTCCGACAAGCCCGCCGGCGGCGAGGAGAATCGTCCCTACGCCCGCGGCAGAGCCTACCGCGCGGACCGCTATTCGGACGAGGAGTAAGGAGAAAGCATGGAAAAATCAATCATTACCACCGGCAAGACCATCGAGCTTGCCATTGAAGCGGCGCTGTCGCAGCTTCATATGGATCGGGACAGCGTCAGCGTCGAGGTTCTGAAGAATGCCCGCTCCGGTTTTCTGGGCATCGGCGCCTCGCCCGCGGAGATCAAGGTGACCTATCAGGTCGCCGACGAGCCTGCCGCGCCGAAGACGGCTCTGTCCTCCGCCTCCCGCTCGAAGCCGAAGGAGCGCCCCGAGCTGACGCCGAGCGTCATCTCCCGCCCCGGCAAGAAGATCGAGCCGCAGGAGCCGAAGAAGCGCACCGACCGCCCCGAGCGCACCGACCGCCCCAAGCCCGAGCGTAAGCCCGAGCCGAAGAAGCCCGCCGAGCCGAAGAAGCCCGAGCCGAAGAAGCCCGCCGAGCCGAAGCCCGCACCCGTGCCGAAGACCTACGCGCCCGCCGAGCCCGGCAGCGTCGAGGAGCAGATTGAGACCTTCCTCAAGGGTCTGCTGCAGCACATGGGCTCCGACGCTGAGCCGCACGCCTACCGGCTCGACGAGGAAAGCTATCGCGCCGACCTCGTCGGCGGTGATTCCGGCCTGCTGATCGGCCGCCGCGGCGACACGCTCGACGCCATCCAGTATCTGACCGGCTACGCCGTCAACCGCGACCGCGAGACGCGCCTGCGCATCAGCGTCGACGCCGGCGACTACCGCGGCAAGCGGGAGGAAGCCCTCCGCCAGCTCGCCCGCAAGATGGCGGGCAAGGCGGTCAAGTATCACCGCAACTTCACCCTCGAGCCGATGAATGCCTACGAGCGCCACATCATCCACGCCGCGCTGCAGGATTATCCCGAGGTCACCACCTTCTCCACCGGCACCGAGCCGCATCGCCGCATCGTCGTCGCCTACGCGAAGGAGAAATAAAAAATCCGCCTCCCGCAGTTAGACTGCGGGAGGCGTTGTTTTTTGACCGCGCAAGAAGCCCATGCAAAGCGCAAGCCTCCGGTCATGCGTAGGGCGCGATGCCCATTGCGCAGCCGTTGGCGGCTTTGCCGCCTTACGGATGCGGCATACCCCTTGCGGGTACATCGCGCCGCGCAGGCACTTCCGTTTATTGCGCTGCTCGGATAAATGGCAAAAAGCGTCATTACACGCCGCATGGGCGCTCATTGAGCGCCCCCGCCGCAGCGGATTTCATACTAGGGAACCTCTGAATCAATCGGCTGCGGCGCTCAGCGGGTCTTTTGCCCCAACTTATTGGTTTGAAAATCTTGAAATACACAAAGTATTCCTGCAATTTCCAAACCTCAATTTGGAACAAAATCCCTCGCTGACCGCTCTTGCGATTGAATCAGAGCTTCCCTAGAATCTGTTAAAAAGCTTGAAAAGCTTTTTATAGCGCCAAAGGCGCGTCAGATTCTGCATGAGACGGCGCATCGTGCCCTCGCACGATGCGCGTGTGCGCAGCACACGGGATTCTTGATTCAATTTTTAATCAAGAATCAGGATCAGCTTGTCAAAAAAGTCCGATTTTGTCATTGCGAGGCCCTGAAAGGGCCGTGGCAATCTCGCAGAATTGTTTTGACAGTTCGATAGATTAAGGCGAATACGGAACTTCCTGCACGAGATTGCCGCGTCGCTTCGCTCCGACCGGCAAGCGGAGTGCCCGCATCTGTAAGGCGGCAGAGCCGCCAACAGCTGCGACATCGCAATGACAGGCTGGATGCTGACCGCGTTATTTTCAGGCGTTCTCCTTTTGCAGGAACGCATCGAGGTCTTTTACCGTCTTGAAATAGTAGTCGCAGCTTCGGCGCATGAAGTGTTCGATTTCGGGGACGTCGTTGGCCCAGCCGGCGGCGGCGAAGGGGACGCCGCAGGTGCGGCACATGTCGTAGCCGGGCTTGAGGTCGTCCACCATCAGAATCTCCTCCGGCTTTAAGTCGTAGCGCTGCATTAGCTGCTCCATCGGCCACGGGTGGGGCTTGCGCTGGTGCTCCGGCAGCTCCCAGCCGTAGATCACGTCCGGCATGGGCAGGTCGTTTTCGCGGTAGTCGCGCTCGATCATTGTGCTGACGGAGTGGGAGATCACGGCGATCAGGCCGCCCTGTGCCCGATGCCGCTGCAAAATTTCGCGGATCCCCGGATACGCCTCCGGCACGCGCTCGCGGACGAACGCCTGCCAGAAATGGAACTCCTCGTCCATCTCCTCCGGCGTCAGGCCGACGTCCTGCGTGAAGAACGGCACGACGCCGGGGTCAAAATTCTTGCGGAAGTATTCCTCCAATGTGTACGTTTTCCCCGGCCGCACCTTGGCCAGATAAGCCAGAAACGACGGGAAATGAATGGTCGCCGTGCTGTTCACGGTGGTGTCGTCGTGGTCAAGAACCAGGCATCTGTATTTCATCTTCGCTGCTCCTATCAGATTTTGCTTTATCATACCCGCTGGAAAAAAATTTGTCAACCGTGTGCAACATTTCGCCGCGTACGGTTGTATTATAGACGAAGGAGGTGAGCGGATGCGGAATCGAGCGGAATTCGAGGCGCTTTACCGGCGGCACTTTTCGACGGTCTGGAATGTGTGCATCTCGCTGCTGCACGACCCGGCGGATACGGAGGATATGGTGCATGACACGTTCCTGCGGCTGCTGGAATCGGGCAAGGCGTTTGAAAGCGAGGCGCACGAGAAGGCGTGGCTCATCGTAACGGCGCGGAACGTCTGCCGCAATGAGCTGAAGCGCAGCCGCCGGAAGGACCTGCCGGAAGCGGAGCGGGCCGACCCGACACCGCTGCTGGACGAAACGCTTCTGGCGGTGCGGCGGCTGCCGGAAAAGTACCGCCTGCCGCTGTACTTATTTTATTATGAGGGCTATCCCACGGCGGAGATCGCGCGGCTGCTCAAGCGGCCCGGTTCAAGCGTCCGCAGCGATCTGCGGCGGGGACGGCTGCTGCTGAAACAAGAGCTTGGAGGTGCGGAAGGATGAAGGACCCGAAATTTTTGGAGGCATATCGGCGCTGCCAGCCTGATGAGGCGGTGCAGGAACGGCTGTTGCAGGCGCTTTTGACGGAGAAGAAGCGGCCGCGCATCGGACGGCGGCTATTGCTGGCAGCTGCCTGCATTGCGCTGCTGGCGGCGCTGACGGCGACGGGCTTCGCGGCCTATGAAAAATGGCGCATGCCCGCGCCGGAGCCGTATCAACCGGGCAATCAGGGCATTCGTGACGTACACGAAACGCAAATCTACGGCAGCGAGGCGCTGGAAACGGAGCAGCCGACGGAACAGGGCGGCGAATTGACCGATGCGGATTTCCTGCGGATGGCGAAGGAGCTGCTGGAAAGTGTGGGACAGACGGATGTCAACATGGAGGAAATGACCGTCAGCCGCATGACGGCGCTGCTGTACGACCGCGAGGAGGTCGAGGTTAAATTTACCAACGACCGCTGGAACACGGAAATGCGCTTTACGGCAAAGGCCGGGCAGCTTGTGTCGTTTTTCAGCATCGACATTGCGCCGGACGGAGCCTCCGCGCTGGCCGACGAGGCGACGGCCGAGGCGCTGGCAAAAAAATATTACGAGGCCTTGCCTGTACCGCAGGGCTATGCTATAATAGATGTCGAAAATTATGACGAACAGTATCGCAGCTATAGCTTTGCCCGCGAGGTCGCGCCGGGGGTGTACAATCCCTATGAGCTGGTGCGCGTGGCGATCAATCCGCAGACCGGGCGACTGACGGGCTGCAACGTGTTCTACTTCCCGCTGCTCGACGACCATACTGCCGAGGATACCGCGCTGACGCAGGCACAGGCGGAGCAGATCGCGCAGTCCTGCGACAAGCTTTATTTAGAGGGCTACGCGCTGACGGGCGCGGAGATCGAGATCGTCCTGCCGAACTGGTGCTTCACCGACTATGCCGCGGCGGATATCCGCTATGCCGATGTCAGCCGCTATGCGTGGGTACTGACCTATGAGGTGCCGGACGCAGAATTCGCGACGATGACGCGGGTCTTTGTCGATCTCTACACCGGCGAAATCCTCGGCGGGGACTGCGTGTAACGCAGCGGCATAGAATAGATAGAAACCAAATCAGAAAGAGCTGAGCCAAGTTGAAGCATACATATAAAATACTTGCGGTGCTGCTGGCGGCGCTTCTGCTGCTGGCGGTGATTCCCGCCGCCGGTGCGGCGGAGAGCGGCGGCGTGACCTGCACCGAGGTCGTCTACGGCAAATCGGAAAACGGCCGCGACCTGACCTGCTACGTCCTGACCGATAACGACAGCGGGAGCTACAACCGCACGCTGCTGCTGAATTTTGCCATTCACGGCTACGAGGACACCTACGACGCCGACGGGCAGGTGCTGGTCGACCTCGCCTACCGCCTGATCGGCCACTACAGCCGCCAGACCTCGCTCCACGGCTGCCGTCTGGTCATTGTGCCCTGCGCCAATCCCGACGGCCTGCTCGACGGCTACACCAACTATGGCTTCGGCCGCTGCAATGCCAAGGGCATCGACCTCAACCGCGACTTCGATGCGGGGCACTACCCCTTCCAGAACGCCCGCAATTATACGCCCGCGCCCTTCTCCGCCGCAGAGTCCCGCGCCCTGCGCGACCTGTACTGGGCCTATACGCCGGACGTGGTGATGGATTTCCACGGCTGGTACAACGAGGTCTACGGCGCATCGGCTACGGCGCGCGCGCTCAGCGAGCGGCTGGGCCTGCCCTATTATAACATTCTCAGCTCGCGCAGCGGCTTCTTTGCGCGCTGGGCGCAGGATCAAGGCTCGGTCGGCCTGCTCGTCGAGCTGCCCGCACCGGATATCATCCCGCAGGAACGAATTGTTCAGTCCATCAACTGGCTGCTGAACGACATTGAGAACTGCCCCGGCCGGCAGTTCGCCGATATGCCCTATTACAATGACTGGGCGCACGCCGGCATCGTCTACGCGCTGGAAAAGGGCTGGATGAACGGCCTGTCCGCGACGCAGTTTGCGCCCTCAGGCACGATGACGCGGGCAATGCTGGTCACAGCGCTCTGGCGCATGGCCGGACAGCCCGCGCCGACCGGCACGTCGGCCTTTGACGACGTGTCAACTGACGCATGGTACGCCGATGCCGTCCTCTGGGCGGCGGAAAACGGCATTGTCAACGGCGTCGGGCAGAATCGCTTCGAGCCGGAGGCCTACGTCACGCGGGAGCAGCTGGCCACCGTTTTGTACCGTTACGCATCGTCCGTGGGCGCGGACACCACCGCTCTGCCGCTGCCGGACTTCCCCGACGGCGACTCGGCCAGCGAGTGGGCCAAGGAGGCGCTCTCGTGGGCCGTGACGAAAAAGCTGCTCAAGGGCACGCTTGTCGACGGCGTGGTCTTCCTCCGCCCCACCGACACCGCCACCCGCGCACAGATCGCCACGATCCTCATGCGCTACGACGAAATGCAATAAAAACCGGCGGCACGGAGTGTTTCTCCGTGCCGCCGGCTTGTTTTTTTTACGCTTCCTTGACCACGGCGCAGCCTTCGACGAGGTTTGCCATCACCAGCGTGCCGTGGATCGCCATCTGCCGCTCCATCAGGTCGGTCAGGATGACCATATCGCCGTCGCATTCGATCTTCATCACGTTCTGCATGGCGACATTTTCCTTTTTCATTTCATTCCGATATACCGTAGAAAGACACATGTGCTCCGCCTCCTTACTTCAGCGCAGCCAGCACCGTGGACAGGCGCAGGTTGCCCTTTTCAAACTCGCTCACGGCGGCCAGCACCTGCTCGGCGGCAGTGTGATTGCCCAGCTCCTCGAGCTTCTTCGCCAGACCGGCCAGCTCGTTGGCGTGCGCGGCGTTGTGGTTGACCATATACTGCATCAGCGCCAGCGTCTCCTGCATCGGGTCGCAGCCGCCGCAGGTGTCGCACGCGTGGGCGCAGTCGTGGCTGTGCTGATGCACAGGCAGCTCGCCCTCGTCGTGGTTGTGCGTGTGGTCGCCGCCGTCGTGCGTGTGGGTGTGCGTATGCTCGTGGGTGTGCTCCACGCCGTCGTGCACGTGGGCGTGAATGTGGACGTGCGTATGCTCGCCGTCCTCGTGGTAACAGACGTACGGTTTCATCATGGATAACGCTCCTTGTTTCGCGGGAATCCGCTTTTTTCTTATTATACCCCGCTTTCCCCCGCCTGTCAACCGCCGCGCGGAGAGAACGTCCGCGCCGCCAATTGAAGTAATTATACCTCAAATTTGCAAAAAAAAGCAATTGGCTTAGGCATCATGCGGAAGCACAACTTTTTCAAGCGACTTTTTTGTGACCATTCGTAATTTTTTCTTCCGCGTCTGCTGCTCTCTTTTGCGGGTTTTTTGGTGGTGATGGGGAAAATTAAAAACCCCCGAGCCGCGGAGTGGCCGGCGGTTCGGGGTGGGCTGGGATGGGTGGCGGGTTGTGCTTTTGGGTATTGGGGCGCTTTATTCCGCGGCTTGGAGCATGGTTTGGAGGAAAATCCCGTAGCCGCGCGTTGGGTCGTCGATGAGGACGTGGGTCACTGCGCCGACGAGGCGGCCGTCCTGGAGGATCGGGCTGCCGGACATACCCTGCACGATGCCGCCGGTTTTTTGGAGGAGTGTGGGGTCGGTGACCTCGAGCAGGAGGTTGCGGCCGCGGCTGTCGTTGGGTTGGAGGGCAGTGATGCGCACGGCGTATTCGCCGACGGTCGCGCCCTCGACGGTCGAGAGGATCGTCGCCGCGCCGGTATGCACCTGCGCCGGCTGCGCAACGGGGATCGCTGCCGCGCCGGCCGGCGCCATCGTGCCGAACACGCCGCAGCTTGTGTTCTTTAAGATTTCACCACAGGTCCCGCCGCGGCGGATCGCGCCCTGCAATGCGCCCGCTGCGCCCGGCTGGCCGCGCGTCACGGCGGCGACCTGCGCGTCGAGGGCCGTGCCCTCGCGCAGCGGCAGCAGTTCGCCGGTGCCGCCGTCGTTCACGCCGTGGCCGAGTGCGCCAAAGGTGCCGGTTTCCGGATCGTAATACGTCACCGTGCCGATGCCGGTCAGGCCGTCGCGCACCAGAATGCCCAGCCGCCACGTGCCGCCGTCGCGGCGCGCCGATACCTTAAACGTCTTTTCCTTGCCCTCGCGGCGCACTGTGATGCGCAGCAGCCGTCCCGCCGAGCGCTCCACCAGCGACACCAGCTCCGCAACGGAGGAAACCGCCGTGCCGTCGATGCTCTGAATCAGATCGCCGCGCCGCAGCCCTGCCTTTTCCGGCGCGGCATCGGAAAATTCCACGATCACCACGCCGTCGAGCTTCAGCTCCAAGCCGATCGCGCTGCCGCCCGGCACGACCGCCTCCGGCGCGGCCCACGCGCCGCCCGCAAGCAGCAGCAGCGCCAGCGCCGCCGCCGCAAGTCTGTAAAAAAGTTTCATCGTTTTCGCCTCCCCGCGCTTCGGCAAAAATCGCCGTGCCGAAAAAATGCTGATTGTTTGCCGTCGCGGTTACTTTGTGCGAAAATCGTCGATTTCAGCTTCCCAATTCCTTGCTGCTTTTCCTTCCCAAAAACAGACACCGGCTGCAAACGCTTGCTTCGCATTTGCAGCCGGTGCAGTTTTTGTCATTTTTTCCGATTTTTTATTGATACGCAATCCCGAAGGCGTCGCACAGCGCCTGTGTCGAGCCGGGGTAGACAATGAAATCCGTTTGGTTGAAGCGCAGCCAACCGTCTGTTAACGTGATGTCATAGGTGAGCGAGATGGCCGGTGTGTCGTTGAACTCGGCATAGTCGAAATTCAGCGTCAGCTTGCCGTTCTCGTAGCTCCATGTGCCGGTGCGCCAGGGCGAGCCGATGGACGGAATGCCCCAGTAGGTGCCCTCGATGAGCATGTACGGGTCGCCCAGCTGCCACGCGTCCGGATCGATGCGGACGTAATAGTAGCTGTTTTCCTCCAGTGTCCCGTCCGGCCGCAGATCGAGCGAGTACATCGTCAGCAGCTCCTCGTCGCCCATGCCGTTGCCCATGTCCTCCTCCGGCCCGCCGGTCACGCGCGCGTTGATCCACAGGTGCGCCAGCGTTTCGGCGGTAATTCCCGCCGGATCGGTCGCGGGCTCGGTTTCCGGCTCCGTCTCCGGCTCCGTTTCCGGTTCGGACGGCGCGGCGGTTTCCGGCTCCGTCGCAGGCTCGGTCAGCGGTACGGTGGCAAGCGTCAGCATCTCGCCGTCGGCGCGGCCGCCGTCGCGCCGCCCGCTGACGAGTACGCCGATGAGGTCGCCCGCGACGGGCAGGGATTTTTCATATCTGCCGAGAATCGCGCTGAGGGAGATCGAGATCATCTCCGTGCCCGTCGATTCCGGATCGTAGACCAGCGCGCCGTCGCCGCCGTCCGTGCAGTCGATGAAGCCGTAGATGCCGACGGTGCCATCGGGCATGAGGCAGGCGACGCGGTCGTCGTGCTTCAGCTCGCTCGGCTCGCAGCTGCGGATGAGCAGCAGGTCGCCCGCCTGATGGTCGGTGCTGTCGCGCTCGGCCAGCATCAGGCGGTAGCCGAACATCGATTTTTCCGGATGGTTGACAACGCCTAGCGCCGCGAGCAGCAGTGCAACCACGAGCAGGAGCACAAACGCGAGCGCGCAGATGGCAATAATCAGGCCAAGTCGTTTCTTTTTCATGTTGTCCTCCTATGTTCTCTCTTTTTTATCCCAGCCGCTGCAAAAAGCGGTAGAGCGGCAGCCACGCCAGCATCGTTTTTCGCACCTCGTCGACCAGCGCCTCGGAGTACAGCAGCTCGTCCGGCGGGCAGTCCTTAAGGGCAAACAGGTTTTTCAGACCGAAAAAGCGCTCCAATCGCGGGTCCTTGCAGGGCTTGGGCCGCGCGTAGCGGTCGCCGTCGAGGGGAATTCCGCTTTCGCGCTCCGCCTTTTCGACGATTTTCAGAAATTCGCCGGTATGGTCGGAGATGACGCGGCGAAACTGCTCCATATCCCGCGCCTGCCCCCAGAGCAGGAAGCCGTAGCGATAGCCCTCGGGCCGCACCTCGAAGCAGAGGCTCGGCTGCTCCAGCCACGGGCCGGACTTGCCCAGAAAGCACATCCACAGGCTGTCCTTATAGAACGTCGACGGGTGCATCCGCATGTCCCGATAGATGCGGGAAACGTGCAGCCGCATGTCGTCCGGCAGGCTCTCCTGCAGCGCGGCCGCCAGCTCCTTCATCGGCGCGAGCAGCGCCCGCTGATATTGTTCCTTGTGCACCGCGAACCATTCGCGGTTGTTGTTGAAGCGGATTCCCCAGAGGAAATCCATGGTCTCCGGCGTGAACATTGTGTTTTTATCCTTTTACTATACTAAAATTGAATCAGCGTTTCTACACCCGCGCCCTTGGCTTTCCCTCTGGGAAAGCTGGCACGCCGCAGGCGTGACTGATAGGGTCCCCGCGCCCACAGGCGCAGGCCATGGGATGGCTTGCGCTGAAATCGATTGTGCCTGCACGGGATTGCCGCGTCGCTTCGCTCCTCGCAATGACAAACAGGGAGGCTTTCGGTACGCTCGCTCAGCGCTTTTTCGCCAGCGGGGTGGAGCGTGCCTGCAGCTCTTGCAGGACAATGATGATCTGGTTGGACACCAGCCAGCCCTTTTCCGTCAGGCGCCAGCGGTCCTTGACAAATTCGGCGTAGCCCTTCTGGCGGAAGCGCTCCATCGCCTCGCCGAGCGTGTCGAACGGCAGCAGATAGCGTCGCTCGTATTCCTCGGCGCTGATGCCCTCGCTCGTGCGCAGG
>CAKUNB010000018.1 GCA_934668285.1 uncultured Oscillospiraceae bacterium
CAATAGAACGCATGGAGGAACGAAAAATGAAAAAGCTGATTGCATTGGTTTGCGCGGTGATTCTGGTCGCCGCTTTGTTTGCGGGCTGCGGAGGCGAGGCTGCGCCGTCCGGCGTGAAGGTCATTCCGGTCGAGCTGACGCAGGAGGAATATGCATTCGGTGTGGATAAAAATCAGCCGGAGCTGCTGGAGCAGGCCAACGCCTACATCGATCAGATCATTGCCGACGGCACGCTCGACAGCATCGTTGAAAAGTACTTTGCGGGCGGCGACGTAGAGCCGATCACCTCCGCTGCGCAGGACAGCAGCAAGGATCAGCTCGTCGTTGCGACGAACGCCGCCTTTGAGCCGTTTGAATATCTGCTCGGCGAGAACTACTACGGCATCGACATGGAGATCGCGAAGGGCTTTGCCGAGTCGCTCGGCAAGGAGCTGGTCATTATGAACATGGATTTCGACGCGGTTTGCCTCTCCGTCAGCCAGGGCAAGTGCGATATCGCAATGGCCGGCCTGACTGTCAACGAGGAACGGAAGGAATTTGTCAACTTCACCACGCCGTACTATCAGGCCTCGCAGACCATCATGGTGCCCAATAACGACACGACCTTTGATTCCTGCAAAACCGCCGCGGATGTCGAGGCGATCCTCAGCGCCTGTGACTCGTCCACGAAGATCGGCTTCCAGACCGGCACGACCGGCCAGTTCTACACCGAGGGCGACGAGAGCTGGGGCTTCGCGGGCTTCCCTGTGACCGCTGTCGGCTACAAGACCGGCGCGCTGGCTGCACAGGATATGCTCAACGGCAACCTGACCTACGTCATCATTGACAAAGACCCCGCAAACTACATCGCAGGCGCGATTAACGGCAAATAACGTCCGTAACTGCGTCCGGCCGCCCCTTTCCGACGGGAAGGGGCGCGCCACGCGCTATGGAGAAAGGAAGAAATATGAAAAAACTTGCAGTTCTGCTGTGCCTGCTGCTGGTGGCGGTGAGCCTTCTGACGGTGTTCGCCTCCGCAGCGGGCGGGCAGGCAAACGCCGTCTTTGCGTCGGGAAATGGCAAGATCGACCGCTTCCTGCGCATTTTCGTTGATGAGGGCGGCTATCGACAGGTGCTGCGCGGCCTGAAAAATACGCTGCTGATCGCCGTGATCGGTCTGGTCATCGGCATTGTGCTCGGCACTCTGATCGCGGCGGTGCGCGTAACGCCGCGCTACAAGACGCTGCCGAAGGTGCTCAACGCGATTTGCTCGGTTTACGTCGGCTTCTTCCGCGGCACGCCGATTGTGGTGCAGCTTTTGCTCGGCTACTATGTGCTGCTGCCCGCGCTGGGGCTGAACTATCCGGCGCTGTCGGTCTGTATTGTCGTGTTCGGCCTGAATTCCGGCGCTTACGTTTCGGAGATCATGCGCGGCGGCATCTCCTCGGTTGACGGCGGCCAGCTGGAGGCAGCGCGTGCGCTCGGCCTGCCGTATGCCTCGGCCATGGTGCGTGTGGTCATTCCGCAGGCGGTCAAAAATATCCTGCCCACCCTCGGCAACGAGTTCATTTCGCTGATCAAGGAAACGTCCGTCGTGAGCTTTGTCGGCACGCTGGACATTTATGTCGCCTTTAATGCCATTGGTACGAACAGCTACGAGTTTATGGTGCCGTACCTTGCCATGGCGCTGATTTACATTCTGCTGGTGGCTGCAGCGACGCTGCTGGTCAAACTGATGGAAAGGAGGCTGGCGCGCAGTGATCGAAGTATCTCATCTCACTAAAAAATTCGGCGATCTGACGGTTCTGAACGATGTCAGCCTGACCGTCAACGAGGGCGAACGCATCGCCGTCATCGGCGGCTCCGGCAGCGGCAAGAGCACGCTGCTGCGCTGCATCACCTGCATGGAGGATCCGGACGGCGGCTCGATCTACTTTGAGGGACAGGATCTCGCCGACTGGAATGTGGACATCAATCTTGCGCGGCGCAAGATCGGCATGGTTTTCCAGCAGTTCAATCTCTTTGCACATAAAACCGTGCTGCAAAACATCACGCTTGCGCCGGTCAGCCTCGGCTGCGCCGATCGCCGCAAGGCGATCCGGAAGAACATTGCCGCACGTCTGACCAATCCCTTCCGCAAAAACAAGCAACCCATTCTTCCTCTGCCGCCTTCTAAAAAGGAGCTGCAGGCCGCCGCGAACGAGACGGCCTACGAGCTGCTGCGCAGCATCGGTCTGGAGGACAAGGCGGAGGTTTACCCCTCCACGCTCTCCGGCGGGCAGAAGCAGCGCATCGCCATCGTCCGCGCGCTGGCGATGAAGCCGAAGCTTATGCTGTTTGACGAGCCGACGAGCGCGCTCGATCCGGAAATGGTCGGCGAGGTGCTGGCGCTGATCAAGCGGCTGGCAGACACCGGCATGACGATGGTGATCGTCACGCACGAGATGCGCTTTGCCCGCGAGGTTGCGACGCGCGTCCTGTTTGTCGACGGCGGCAAGATTGTCGAGGATGCCCCGCCTACGGAGCTGTTCGACCACCCGAAGCATCCGAGATTGCAGGAATTTCTCTCCAAGGTGCTGTGAATTTTACAGCCGGAGCTGCCCCTCGTGGGCGGCTTCGGCTAATTTTTGCAGAAAAACAGAGGATAGCGGAAATAGAATCATATTCATCGAAATTACCGGAAAATTCTGCAATTTTTTGATAAATTTCTTCGGAAAAATCGCGACTCTACTGACAGTAGAGCCGCGATTTCGGAACGTAGAGACAGAAAAAATCGGGTAGATTGCCTTTTTCAACGCCGCCTGCTATAATCCAAGTACGTTCGGCCCTGTTGGGCCGGACGGATTACCGGAAAGCGAGAAACAGCAATGATTCAACTTTTTACCGATACCTCGGCGAACCTGACCGCGCATACCGTAAAAGAGCTTGGTCTGCGCATCGTGCCGTTTACCTACTCCGTTGACGGCAGGGAGGCGAAGCCGGAGGCGCTGGAAAATTTCGACGGCAAAGCCTTTTACGACGCGATGCGCGGCGGGGCCGTTGTCAAAACGGCCATGGTCGGCATCGGGACGTTTCTTGAAGCCTTCCGCCCAATCCTCGCGGCGGGAGACGATGTGCTCTACGTTGCCATGTCCGGCGGCATCAGCGGCACCTGTCATGCGGCGATGCTGGCAGCAGAGGAGCTGCGCGAGGAGTTTCCTGAGCGGCAGATCGCGGTCGTGGACACCTACGCCGCCTCCCTCGGCGAGGGCCTGCTGGTTTTGAAGGCGGCGGAGCTTCTCAAGGCGGGGAAGCGGCTGGATGAAGCAGTCGCGCTCCTCTCCGACCTGCGCAATCGGATGTGCCAGTATTTTACGGTGGACGATCTGGAATATCTCAAGCGCGGCGGCCGCATCAGCCGCGTGGCCAGCGTCGTCGGCACGGTGCTGAAAATCAAGCCGCTCCTGACCGGCAACGCCGAGGGAAAGATCGTCATGTGCGGCAAATGCCGCGGCCGCAAGCAGTCGCTGTCGGCGCTGGCGGACTATTATGAGAAGAAGATTGCCGACAAGACCGCGACGATTGCCATTGCCGATGCCGACGATGCGGCGAGTGCGGCGCTGCTGCTGCAGGAGCTGCGCAATCGCGGCTTTACCGGCGAGTGCATCACCGCCTGTTACGAGCCGGTGACCGGCGCCCACGTCGGGCCGGGCACCGTTGCGCTGTTCTTCTTCGGAACTGAAAAGTAAAGAAACACCGCGCCGCGCAGCCCGAACAACGGGCTGCGCGGATTCAGACTGTCAATAAACCACCCAGTGAAAAGTTTCGGAGGGAGGAAAAGTGTGAAAGGGAACCGTCAGGGTTCCCTTTCACGTTCAATAACCCCGCCGCAGCGGACAAAAATGCAAAATAATATTACCAATTCCTATTTTGCAATTTTGAAGGCAGCTTGTCGGAAAAGTTTGTGAGAACTTTTTTTGACAAGCTGCGCGGCTTTTTTCAGCTCTCCATCTGCCGCCCGAGGAAGCCTGCGACGGTCTGCGCGAGCTTCTGCTCGGACTCGTCCGGCGCGGCGTCGTTTTCGCCCATCAGCAGCATGACGCAGCCCATCAGATCGCCCTCGGCGATGATCGGCGCAGCCACGCCGAGATGATAGCGCTCCACGCTCTCGGCCGGACGCAGCCGCGCTTCGCCGGAGCGGTAACGGTAGCTTTTCCGCTGCTCCATGATCTGCTCCAGCTCCGAGGAGTTCCGCTTTTCCAACAGCTCCCGCTTCGGTGCGCCGGCCACGGCAATAATCGAATCCCGATCCGCCACTGCCGCAATATTGCCCGTGTTTTTCCCAATCGACTCACAAATCTGCGCCGCAAAACTCTGCAGCTCCCCCATCGGGGAATACTTCTTAAAAATTACCTCCCCATCCCGCTCCGTATAAATCTCCAACGGGTCGCCCTCGCGGATGCGGAGGGTGCGGCGGATTTCTTTGGGGATCACGACGCGACCGAGGTCGTCGATGCGGCGGACGATGCCAGTAGCTTTCATATTCAAAAATCTCCCTCTGGTGTATGAATTGTACAGGGGTATTGTTTGCCGAAAAAGGGAGATTATGCAGCGGCACTTTCTGCCAAATCGGGCGGCTGCGCGAAGTCGAAAAACGGCTTCGATAGGATGCGTTGGCGCGAGGTGCGGGCAATTTCGCTGCGAATTTGTCCTTTTCGTAGTTTCCCGTAATTTGATGCACGAAGCAGAGAAATATTTTACGCGACGTTATACTGAGCGAGGAGCTTGGCAGCGGCTTTTTTGCAGGAGCTTGATCGACTTACTATTGTCAGCTTTCTTTCGTACACAGCGGCAGTCGTATTTGCGCCGCTGGCTTACCCCGGCTATAACTGGCTAGCGCAGGCCGTCAGCGATTTGAGCGCCGCGAACGCGCCGTCGCTGGCGCTATGGAATCAGCTCAGCGCCCTTTACAATGCGTGCGAGGCTGTTTGCGCCACGGTCGTCTGCATCGGCATACAGGGGCTGAAAACAAGACATTGAACCCGGCGACCGCGCGGCAGACTGCGGCGGCCTCATGGAGCCTGTTGCCGTCTGGGTGCGCAGGGGCGGCGAGTGGGCGATCATCCACCGCTGCAAGCGCTGCGGCTTGCTCAGCTCCAACCGCGTGGCGGCGGACGACAACCCGATGAAGCTCATGAGCATTGCCATGAAGCCGCTGTGCGCGCCGCCGTTCCCGCTGGAGCGCATCCGAGAAATGACTGCGCTCATGGCCGGGGATGGGGAGCTGCACTGGTGAGGCAGAGAAAAAATCAAAAAGAGGCTTGACTCTCACACTGTGGCAGACAGTATTATAGGCGTGAGCTCAAAATTTACAGCAAGCAGGAGGTACCCCTATGCTGAAGATCGGAGAATTTTCAAAGCTGTCCAGAGTCAGCGTCAGAATGCTGCGCCACTACGATGAGATCGGGCTGCTGAAGCCCGCCAAAACCGACCGCTTTACCGACTACCGCTATTACCGAGAGGATCAGCTCCCGACCGTCTGCCGCATTACGGCGCTGAAGGATATGGGCTTTTCTCTTGCGGATATTGTCAGAATTCTGGAAATTTATGACGACAAGGACACGCTGGATCGGTACTTTGCGGACAGGGAACGGGAGCTGCGGCAGCTTGCGCAGGACACGGCATATAAGCTGATACTTCTGGACGCGGCCCGAGAGCAGCTGAGAAAGGAAGAAAGCATGAATTACAATGTTACGATCAAAACCATTCCGGAGCGCTATGCCGCGACGGTACATACGACCATCCCGCGCTATGAAGAGGAGGGAACGGCCTGGAGCACCTTGGTATCCGAAACCGCGCCGCTGAGGCCCGTTGAGGCGGACCCATGCCTTTGCGCCGTCACCTTCCTCGATGGAGAGTACAAGGAAACCGATGTGGAGGTGATGGCGTGGAAAACCGTCAAGGGGAGGTATCCTGACACCGAGCACGTGAAATTCATGACCTTGCCGGAGGTCACGGTGGCAAGCTGCACGTTCCAGGGCGGCTATCATCTGATTACGGAGGTCTACGCCGCCGTTGCCGCGTGGCTGGACGCTAACGGATACGAAAGCGCCGGCCCCATGTTCAATATCTACCACGTCAGTCCGCACGAAACGCGAAACCCCGATGAATTCGTGACCGAGGTCTGCTATCCGGTGAAACGGAGGTAATTCGGGAAAGAATCACTCCGGATACAATGGCTGCACCCATCCCCCGAGGCGAGGATGGGTGCGGTTTCGTTGCCCCGATTTTGTTAAAGCACCTTGACAGGCCTCGTGCTTTGATGTATAATTCGAATTATAAATAACTTTAATTATACACGGAGACGCGCGTATGCCTGCGAAAGCAAAAGTTACAAGAGAAATGATCCTTGATGCGGCCTTTTCCGTCGCCCGTGAAGCGGGCGCGGAACGCATCAACGCAAGGACGGTATCAGAGCGGCTGCATTGCTCCACGCAGCCTGTCATGTATCATTTTGCGACGATTGAAGCGCTGAAACGGGCGGTCTATGCGAGGGCGGACCTTTATCATTCGGAATATCTGATGAACATGAAAAAACCGCCCAACGGCGCGGCGCTCGGGATCGGGATGAATTATATCCGCTTTGCAATCGAAGAGCCCCATTTATTCCGTTTCCTTTTTCAGTCAGATTATTTCAGCGGAAAGACACTGCTTGAACTGATCGATGCCGAGGGGCTTAGCCCTGTTCTTTCGGCCATGCAGAAATCTCTGGGGGTCGATATGGTGCAAACCAAAAGAATCTTTCTGACGGTTTTCCTGTTTGCCCACGGGTATGCAAGCATCATCGCCAACAATTCACTGAAATATGACGAGGAGCTGATCAATTCTCAGTTAGAGCAGGCGTATAGAGGCGCAATATTGGCAGCGCAAGAAAAAAGGTTGTAGGAGTACGAAAGAATGAATAACGAATACAATGAAATCGACAACGCCACATTTATGGAGGCAACTACGAAAAACACCAATCAACTGATTGGCTGTTGCGGACTGGACTGCGAAACCTGCGATGCCAGAATCGCAACGATTACAGACGACAACGCCCTGCGCGAGAAAACTGCCGCCTTGTGGACAAAGCTCAACGGAGTAACGATCACACCGGAAATGATCAACTGCACCGGCTGCCGCATAGAGGGCGCAAAAACGCCCTTCTGCGACAAGCTCTGCCCCGTACATAACTGCGTTCGGGAAAAGGGGCTGGCCACCTGTGCCGACTGCGGGCAGATGGACGGCTGTCCGACGCTGGGGTGCATCTCCGCAAACAGCCCGTTCGTTTTGGAAAACCTGAACCGGCTCCGTGAGGCGAAGCGGAACGAAACCGACTGAGCGGCGGCAAGAATGATAAGAATCGTTGCACTGCCGGAAAACACAACGGTATCTTCCCGGCTGAAATGCAAGCACGGGCTTTCGCTTTATGCGGAAACAGACGCGCATAAAATTCTGTTTGATATGGGGCCGAACGACCTGTTTCTGCAAAACGTCGAGGCGCTCGGGGTGGATATTGCCGATATTGATCTCGCAGTGATCTCGCACGGCCACGTCGATCACTGCGGCGGGCTGAAGTGCTTCTTGGAGAAGAACCAAAAGGCAAAGATTTATCTTCGCCCGCAGGCCATGGAGGCGCACTATGTCAAGGTGTTCGGCATCCCGTTCTACGCGGGAATGGACCGGGCGCTGCTGCCCACGGACCGCTTTGCGTTTATCCGCGACGTTCATGAAATCGACGGCGAGGTTATGCCGCTACGAAATGATAGGCCAGCACGAGGATGCCGAGGGCGATGCGGTACCAGCCGAAGAGGGAGAAGTCGTGCTTTTTGATGTAGCCCATCAGGAATTTGATGGCTGCGACGGAGACGGCGAAGGCGACGAGCATGCCGAGAAGCAGCACGGCCAGCTGGGTGCCGGTGAAGCCGAAGCCGAACTTGACAAGCTTGAGCAGCGAAGCGCCGAACATGACCGGTATGGCAAGAAAGAAGGTATACTCTGCGGCTGTTTCACGGGAGGCGCCGATCAGGATGCCGCCGAGGATGGTTGCGCCGGAGCGGGAGGTGCCGGGCACCAGCGCGAGCACCTGAAAGATGCCGATGAGCAGCGCGTCCTTCCACGTCAGGCGGCTCAGGGAGGTGATGCGCGGGGTGCGCCTTTTGTTGTACTGCTCGATGAACAGGAAGCCCACGCCGTAGAGCATCAGCATCAGCGCGACGACGACGGGCGTATACAGATGCGCGTCCATCCAGTCGTCGAGCGGGAAGCCGATCAGGATCGCCGGAATGCAGGACAGGGCAATCTTGAGCCAAAGGATGATCTTATCCAGATAGCAATAATTGTCGCAGAAGCGCTGAATACCGCAGATCGCACCGTTGGAGCTGGCCTCGACAAAATACGAACGGCGGCGGCGCTTTGCCTTGCTGTGGAAGGGCCAGAGACGCTGAAAATACAGCACGATAACCGCCAGAATCGCGCCGAACTGAATAACGACGGTGAACATCTTCATAAATTCGTCCGTCATTACGGCGTTGTCGGACTTCCAGAGCGCGTCAACGAGAATCATATGTCCGGTGCTGCTGATGGGGAGCCATTCGGTGATGCCCTCAACGATGCCGAGAAAGACCACCTTCAGCCAGTCAAGAATAGCCATAGAAAAACCTCACTTCGATAGAATCTATGCGCGGCGAGCCGAGTATATCACAACGGCCGCGTGCTGTCAAATTTTCCCCAATCGATTGCCTCCGCGCCGTGCTCGGCCAGGAAGGCGTTGGCGCGGGAGAAGGGACGGCTGCCGAAGAAGCCGCGGTAGGACGACAGGGGACTGGGATGCGGCGCACAGAGCAGGCAGGTCGGCGCGGTGCGCCCGGCCAGCAGCGTGGCCTTTTTCTGCGCCTGTGCGCCCCAGAGAAGGTAAACGATGGGCTGGGGCAGGGAAGCGGTCGAGGCGATAACGGCGTCGGTAAAGCGCTGCCAGCCCCACTTCGCGTGCGAATTCGCCGCGCCGTCGGAGACGGTCAGCACCGTGTTGAGCAGCAGCACGCCCTGCTCGGCCCAGCCGGTCAGGCCGCCGCTTTCCGGCGGCGCAATGCCGAGATCGGACTGCAGCTCCGTAAAAATATTGCGCAGCGACGGCGGGAAGCGAACGCCCGCGCTGACGGAAAAGGCAAGGCCCATGGCCTGCCCCGCCTCGTGATACGGGTCCTGCCCGAGCAGCACAACGCGCACCTGCTCCGGCGGCGTGGCGGCCAGAGCAAAGAATTCCCGACCGGACGGCGGGTAGACGGTACCTGTGGCGCGCGCCTCGGCGACCCGCTCCAGCAGCTGCTGAAAATACGGCGCGTTCCACTGCGGCGCGAGGCGGTCCGCCCATGCGCCAAGGGCTGAAATATCCATACGGTTCCTGCTTTCCAAATGTCGATTTGTGTGGTATACTGGGGAAACGAGGTGAGAGCAATGGAAAAGGTTCGGGAGATTATTGCAATATTAAAGGAACGCTATCCGCAGGCGCTGTGCGCGCTGCAATATGCGCGAGACTATGAGCTGATGATTGCCGTCCGCCTTTCGGCGCAGTGCACGGACGCGCGGGTGAATCAGGTGACACCGGCGCTTTTTGCCCGCTTCCCAACGCTGGACGCGTTTGCCGACGCGGATGTCGCCGAGGTGGAGCGCTACGTCCATTCCTGCGGATTTTATAAGCACAAGGCGCAGGATATCGTGCTGGCCTGCCGGATGCTGCGGGAGGTCTATGACCGCAGGCTGCCCGACACGATGGAGGAGCTTCTAAAGCTGCCCGGCGTCGGCAGAAAGACGGCGAATCTGCTGCTCGGCGACGTGTACGGCCAGCCTGCCGTCGTGTGCGATACGCACTGCATCCGCATCGCCAACCGTCTGGGTCTGGCCGAGGGCAAGGAGCCGGAAAAGGTCGAACGGCAGCTGCGCGCGATTTTGCCGCCGGAGGAAAGCTCGGACTTTTGCCACCGGATCGTCCTGTTCGGCCGCGAGGTTTGCACCGCCAGAGCGCCGCACTGCGCCGAGTGCCCGCTGCGGGCGTTTTGCACCGCGTTCAGCGGGGCTGCGGAATAAGCGCCTCGAGGCGCTCGATGGCATCGGCAATGCAGCCCGCGCCGCACGGCGCGGTAACTTGGATTTCAGGCAGCGCGAGCACCTCCGGCGCGGCGTCGGCCGGAGCGAAGGCCATATCGGCGGCCTGCAGCATTTGCAGGTCGTTCGGCGCGTCTCCGGCGCAGACCAGCATCCGGCGGCCCAGAGAATCGGCCAGCCTTCGCGCGGCCTTGCCCTTGTCGCAGCCGCAGGGGCCGATCTCCATCAGCAGCGGCAGGGAGCGGACGGCGTAGTAGCGGCTGCCGCCGAGCGCCGCGATCTGCTGCTGCAGCGCAGCCATCCGGGCCGCCTGCTCCGGCATTGCGGCGCCGCCCAGAACGTCGACGTCGTGCGCGAGGCAGACGACCAGCTTCATCCACGGCAGCGGCGGCAGGGTCTCCGCCCGCACGAGGGGCAGTCCCTGCTGCTGCAAAAACTGGTCGCGCGCGGAGGAGCGGAAGGAATAATGCCGGTCCAGACACTGAATTTCAACGCCGAAATCCTCGCCGAGCGCGAGGATTTTTTGCAGCAGCTCCGGCGCGTCGTCCGGCAGGGGAACGGCGTAGTCCAGCCGCTCGGCGGCAAAGTCGTAGCAGGCTGCGCCGTTGTAGCAAATACACGGCGCATTGACCGGCACGTCGGAAAGCTTTGGCCGCAGCAGCAGAAGGCTGCGCCCGCTGTTCATGCAGAAGCGGCCGTCCTCCGCGATAAAGCGGCGGATCGCGTCGATGTTCCTCTGCGGCACGGTATTGTCCATGCCGGAAAGCGTGTGATCAAAATCCGAGGTAAAAAGGATCTGCGAAAATTTGCCCATTGGCGACTTCCTCCGCGCGAATAAATCGAAACGGCGCACCTCGCGCCGCGCACATTCTATCATAGATCGGCAAAAATGTCCAGAAAAACTCAAACGCCGCGCCCAGCAACAGGCGCGGCGTTTGGTGTTATTCGTAGAGGGGGTACTTTTTTGTGAGTGCGGCGACGGCGGCGCGGACCTTTTGCTGCGTGCCCTCAAAGTCGGACGCGGTGTCGTAGATGCACTGCGCAATCACGTACATATCATCCTCGACCATGCCGCGGGTTGTGGCGGCGGGGGTGCCGATGCGGACACCGCTGGTGACGAAGGGCTTTTCCGGATCGTTCGGAATGGCGTTTTTGTTCACGGTGATATAATTCTCGTCCAGCCGGTGCTGCAATTCTTTTCCGGTGATGTGCAGCGGACGGAGGTCGGCCAGCATCAGGTGATTGTCCGTGCCGCCGGAAACGAGGTCGAAGCCCTTTTCCAGCAGCGCTGCCGCCAGCGCCTTGGCATTTTTCACGATCTGCTGCGCGTAGGCGGCGAACTCGGGCTGCATGGCCTCGCGGAAGCAGATGGCCTTTGCCGCGATGACGTGCATCAGCGGGCCGCCCTGCGTGCCGGGGAAGACGGCTGAGTTGATTTTTTTCGCGAACTCCTCCTTGCCCATGATGATGCCGCCGCGCGGGCCGCGAAGGGTCTTATGCGTCGTGGTTGTCACAATGTCGGCATAGGGCACGGGGCTTTGATGTGCGCCGCCCGCGACGAGACCGGCAATGTGCGCCATATCGACCATCAGAAGTGCGCCATTTCGGTGCGCAATGTCGGCAAACGCCGCGAAATCAATCGCGCGGGGATAGGCGGATGCGCCTGCGACGATCAGCTTCGGGTGGTGCAGCTTCGCCAGACGCTCGACCTCGTCATAGTCAATGCGGCCCGTCGAGGGGTCAACGCCGTAGGAGACGGCGTTGTAGACCTTGCCGGACTGGTTGGCTGCCGCACCGTGGGTCAGGTGGCCGCCGTTTGCAAGGCTCATGCCGAGAATGGTGTCGCCCGGCTGGAGGAGCGCCGCATAGACGGCGAGATTCGCCTGCGCGCCGCTGTGCGGCTGGACGTTCACAAACTCCGCGCCGAACAGCGCCTTCGCGCGGTCAATGGCAAGCTGCTCGACCTCGTCGACGACCTCGCAGCCACCGTAGTAGCGCCTGCCGGGCAGACCCTCGGCGTATTTGTTGGTCAACACCGTGCCCATGCAGGCAATGACGGCGGGAGAGGCAATGTTCTCCGAGGCAATCAGCTCAATATTGCGGCGCTGGCGGCGCAGCTCTCCCTGCAAAAGCGTGCCGACCTCGGGATCAAAGCGGCTGACAAATTCAATGTTCGGTGCAAGCTCGTGAATAACCATGGTTCCTCCTTCGGGCGGGTGCTTTTCCCGCCCTGTCAATAAAATACAAAAAGAGCGCAGCCGGAGCCTCCGGTTGCACTCATTGCAGGTATTCCACGGCGCGGGGTAAACCATGCGCGGTAAAATACAACTCTGTCCTTTTGCCTGAGAGATTCGGCTTGCGCCTTGCACCTTCGGCACTCAATCAATGAGCTTCTCCAGAGAGTCCCTACACAGCACGGTCCTTGATTCCTGAGAGTTTTGCTCCTTCGGAGGGCCAAATGACCGCTTTCCCGCGCTGCTTCGACGGGTATATTTCTTTGCTCTTATTATATCGCATTGCGGAAAAAACGCAACCGGTATTTTATGACAATTTCTCCGGTTTTTCGAGCGAATGATTTGTATAGATTCTACAGACTTTACCAAATAGCGGCGAAATATTTCTGCAAAACCCGTAGATTTTAATCTGCCGATATGATATAGTATCTGAGTAATAGTTTGAATTGAGGTGATGCAACGTCATGGCTCGCTCGTTCTTCGGCGGTGTTCATCCGCGGGGCTATAAGGAGCTTTCCAAGGATGCACCGATCCGTCCCCTGCACCCGAAAATTGTCAGCATTGCAATGTCGCAGCACATCGGTGCGCCGTGCAAGCCGTTAGTTTCCGTCGGCCAGCGTGTTCTGGTCGGCCAGAAGATCGGCGACGGACAGGGACTGTGCGTCCCCGTTCACGCGTCCGTTTCCGGCACGGTGATTGCCGTTGAAAACCGCCCGATTCCCTCCGGCGCGGAGGGTCAGTGCGTCGTGATCGAAAGCGACGGCCGCGACACGCTCAGCCGTGACATCCATCCCCGCGAGAGCATCGACGGTCTCAGCGGCGAGGAGCTGATCGCCATCATCCGCGAGGCGGGCATTACCGGCATGGGCGGCGCGGGCTTCCCGACGTGCGTGAAGCTCTCGTCCGGCGTCGGCAAGGTCGACACCGTTATCATCAACGGCGCGGAATGCGAACCGTACATCACCTCGGACGACCGGCTGATGCGCGAAACGCCGGAGCGGATCATGCGCGGCCTTGCCGTTGTGCAGAAGATTCTGCAGCCGAAGAAGACCGTGATTGGCGTGGAGGCCAACAAGCCGGAGGCCATCGCCTCGCTGCAAAAGCACCTCCCGGCCGATGTCGAGCTGCTGACCATGAAGGTCCGCTACCCGCAGGGCGCGGAAAAGCAGCTCATCCAGACTGTCACGGGGCGGCAGGTGCCGCCGGGCGGGCTGCCTGCCGCAGTCGGCTGCGCGGTATTCAATGTTGCCACCTGCGCCGCGATCTGCGACGCGGCCTACGACGGTATGCCGCTCGTGCGCCGCGCTGTGACCGTGACCGGCCACGCGGTGGAGCATCCCGGCAACTTCCTTGCGCCGATCGGCACCAGCTTTGCCGACCTGATCATTGCGGCCGGCGGCTTCCACGGTACGCCGCATAAGATTTTCGTCGGCGGCCCCATGATGGGCATTGCGCAGCACACGCTCGACGCGGCCACCATCAAGGGCAACAACGCGCTGACCTGCTACAACCTCAGCGACCTGCGCGTCAAGCCGAATCCGCACTGCATCCGCTGCGGAAAGTGCGTGGATGTCTGCCCGATGCACCTGATGCCGATTTTCCTGCATCGGGCGCAGAAGCGCGAGGACCTCGCCGCGCTGGAAAAGGGCAACGTCATGGACTGCATCGAGTGCGGCAGCTGCGCGTACAACTGTCCGGCGGAGATTCCGCTGGTGCAGAGCTTCCGGACGGCAAAGAAAATGCTCCGCGACGCGAAGGCAAAGGAGGCGAAGAAATGAAATACGAACCGTTAAAGCTGACGATTTCCTCCTCGCCGCATGACCACAGCTCCAACTCCACGCAGGTCATTATGCGCGACGTGTGCATTGCGCTCGTTCCCGCGCTGATCGGCGCCGTCGTGTTTTTTGGAGCGCGGGCGCTGGCTGTGACGCTCATTTCCGCCGGAGCCTGCGTGTTCTTTGAGTGGCTGTACCGCAACATTATGAAAAAGGACTGCACCGTCGGCGACTGGTCGGCGGTCGTCACGGGAATGCTGCTGGCCTTCGTCTGCCCGGCGAACATTCCCTATTGGGCGCTCATCATCGGCGACTTTTTCGCCATCGTGCTGGTCAAGCAGCTCTTCGGCGGCATCGGCATGAACATCGTCAACCCCGCCCTCGCGGCCAGAGCCTTTATGATGTTCGCGTGGCCGTCGCTCATGTCCGGCAGCGCCTATAACGTCACGACCGGCGGCCTTCTCGACGCGGTGACCACGGCAACGCCGATGCAGGCGCTGCATGCCAGTACGCTGCCCACGCAGAGCCTGCTGAACGACTTCATCGGCAAGGTCGGCGGCTGTCTGGGCGAAACCTCGGCGCTCCTGCTGCTCCTCGGCGGCGTGTATCTGGTCATCCGTAAGGTCATTTCCCCGCGCATCCCGCTGGCGTATCTGGCGACGGTCGCGGTGCTGACCGTGATCTTCCCGCGCGGCGGCTGCGACCGCATTGACTGGATGCTCTATCAGCTCCTCTCCGGCGGTCTGGTTCTCGGCGCGATCTTCATGGCCTCGGACTACACCACCTCCCCCGTCACCCACGCCGGTCAGATCTGCTTCGGCATCGGCTGCGGCGTTGTGACGATTCTCATCCGCTACTTCGGCTCGTATGTCGAGGGCGTGAGCTTTGCGATCCTGCTGATGAACTGCTGCGTCGGCTTCTTTGACAAGATCGGCGTGCTCAAGCGCTTCGGCACGCAGAAAAAGAAGAAGGGCGGTGAGGCTGCGTGAAAACCGCCCGGTACATCCTCCGCCTGACGCTGACGCTGCTGCTGATCACCGGCGTGACCGCCGCGCTGCTCGGCCTCGTCAACGAGCTGACAGAAGAAAAAATCGATACCCTGACCCGCGAAAAGGCGGAAACGGCCATGCAGGAGGTGCTTCCGGCGCAGAGCTATGAGGAGCTTCCGGCGGAGGCCGACGGCATCGCGGCGGTCTACCGCGCGGGCGACGCCGGATATGTGGTGCGCGTCAACGTCAGCGGCTTCGGCGGCACGATCGACATGATGGTCGGCGTGGATCCCTCTGGCACCGTGACCGGCATTTCCATCATTTCGCATTCCGAAACCGCCTCCCTCGGCGCGAACTGCACGCGCGAGGACTTCCGCAGCCAGTTCGCCGGCGCGTCCGGCGAGGTCGCGGTGACCAAGGACGGCGGACAGATCGAAGCGCTGACCGGCGCGACGGTCACCAGCCGCGCGGTTTCCGACGGCGTGAATCTGGCGCTGCGCTATGTCAAGGAGGTGCTGGAATGAACTTCAAAAAGCAACTCAAGGAAGGCCTGCTGACCAATAACCCCGTGCTTGGCCAGCTGCTGGGCATGTGCTCGACGATGGCCATTACCACCACGCTCTTTAACGGTCTCGGCATGGGCCTGTCCGTTACGCTGATTCTGATCTGCTCCAACGTTGCCATTTCTCTGCTGCGCAAGGTCATTCCCGACAAAATCCGCATCGCCGCGTATATCGTTGTGATTGCGGGCTTTGTGACGATGGTCGATCTGCTCCTCAAGGCGTTTCTTCCGGCGCTTTCGGACAGCCTCGGCGTGTTCATCCCGCTGATCGTCGTCAACTGCATCATCCTGGGCCGCGCGGAGGCGTTTGCGTCGAAAAACGGCGTGCTGGCCTCGGCAGTGGACGGCCTGACGCAGGGCATCGGCTACACTGTCGCGCTGGTGACAATGTGCGTTATCCGCGAGCTGCTGGGCAGCGGCACCTTCGGCAAGGGCGTGTTCGGCGACGACGGCCTGCGCATCCTCTCGGCAGAATATCCGGCGCTGATCGTCATCCTGCCCGTCGGCGGCTTCCTGACGCTCGGCTGCCTGATTGCCTTCTCCCAGTGGTTTAACCGCCATCTGGCCGAAAAAAAGCAGAAGGAGGAGAGTAAAAAATGAATCTCTTTATCTCCCTCTTTTCCATCTCTCTGAGTGCGATTCTTGCGGAAAACTTCATCCTTGTAAAATTCATGGGCATCTGCCCGTTCATGGGCGTTTCCAAGAAGTTTGATACGGCGCTCGGCATGGGCGTTGCGGTCATCTTCGTTATGGGCCTCGCCTCTGCCGCAACGTGGGCGGTCAACGAGTATCTGCTGCTGCCGTATGATCTGGAATATATGCAGACGGTGGTATTTATCCTCGTGATCGCAGCGCTGGTGCAGTTTGTGGAGATGTTCCTGCAAAAGGCGCTGCCCGCGCTGTATCAGGCGCTCGGCATTTATCTGCCGCTGATCACCACGAACTGCGCGGTTCTCGGCGTGGCGCTGCTGAACATCCAGAACGGCTATAACTTCATCGAATCCGTGGTCTACGGCATCATGGGCGGCGCGGGCTTCACCGTTGCAATTCTGCTGTTCTCCTCGGTGCGGGAGCGCTTGGAGGACTGCGACTGCCCGAAGGCGTTTCAGGGCTTCCCCATTGCGCTGATCGCGGCGGGCCTGCTGGCGCTGTCGTTCATGGGCTTCTCCGGCTTCCGCGTATTCTAAGGAGGGCTGCGATATGGAAAAAATCATTTATGCGGTCGTTATCCTCGGCGTGATGGGCGCGGTATTCGGCGCGATTCTCGCCATTGCCTCCAAGGTCTTTGCGGTCAAGGTCGACGAGCGGCTGCCGAAGCTCGTCGAGGCCCTGCCGGGCGCAAACTGCGGCGGCTGCGGCTTTGCGGGCTGCCAGGCCTATGCGCAGGCCGTGATTGACGGCAAGGCGCCGATCGGCCTGTGCGCCGCGGGCGGCTCCGACGCAGCGGCGAAGATGTCCGCCGTCATGGGCGTCGAGGCGCAGGCCGTGGAGCGCAAGGTCGCCATGGTCAAATGCCGCGGCCAACATCATCTGCAGAAGGCTGCCTATTCCGGCATTCCGGACTGCCGCAGCGCCATGTTCGTTACCGGCAACGGCCCCTCGGGCTGCCCGAGCGGCTGCCTCGGCTTCGGCACCTGCACCAAGGTCTGCCGCTTCGGCGCGATCCACGTGGAGGACGGCGTTGCGCAGATCGACCCCGAAAAGTGCACCGGCTGCATGCAGTGCGTGGAGATCTGCCCGCGCAAGGTCATCGTACCGGTTACCTACGGCGAGGATATCGTGATTGCCTGCTCCAACCATCAGCGCGGCGCGAACACCCGAAAGTTCTGCTCCGTCGGCTGCATCGGCTGCCATCTGTGCGAAAAGCAGTGCGAGTACGGCGCAATTCACGTCATCAATAATCTTGCCACCATCGACTATTCCAAGTGTGTTTCCTGCGGCCGGTGCGCGGCGGTCTGCCCCAGAAAGCTGATCTCCGACTCCAACCTCCGCACGGACATGGATGCGATTCCCTATCAGGGAGAGCACTGATCAAAAAAATCCGGCTGCCGTCCCAAAACGGCAGGCCGGATTTTGCATAACAACAGGCCCGCCTCCGTGGGGAGACGGGCCTGTTTGTCTGGCGAAGGCTTACAGCTTCGCAGCGCTGACCTTGAC